>CAUQTR010000296.1:0-3674 GCA_963521045.1 uncultured Actinotalea sp. | reverse complement strand
GCCGGTGCCTCCTGGCGCTCCGGCGCGGGCGCCTGGCGGCGCTGCGCCGGTGCCGGCGTCTCCTCAGGAGGGTCGGCCGCCTTGCGCCGCTGCTGCTCCGCCTTGGCGTCGGCCTTCTTCTTGGTCGGCCCGAGCACCATGATCATGTTGCGGCCGTCCTGCTTCGGCATGCTCTCGATGAAACCGAGCTCGACGACGTCGTCGGCGAGGCGCTGCAGGAGGCGCACGCCCATCTCCGGGCGCGACTGCTCGCGACCGCGGAACATGATCATGACCTTGACCTTGTCGCCCGCCTTGAGGAACCGCTCGACATGGCCCTTCTTGGTGCCGTAGTCGTGCGGGTCGATCTTCAGACGGAAGCGGATCTCCTTGAGAACCGTGTTGGCCTGGTTCCGGCGCGCCTCACGGGCCTTCATGTCGGCCTCGTACTTGAACTTGCCGTAGTCCATGAGCTTGCAGACCGGGGGCCTGGCGTCAGGGGCGACCTCGACGAGGTCGAGGTCCGCCTCCTGGGCAAGACGAAGGGCGTCCTCCACGCGGACGATGCCGACCTGCTCGCCGTTGGGGCCGACCAGTCGGACCTCGGCGACGCGGATCCGATCGTTGATGCGGGGCTCGCTGATGTGCTGCTCCTCGTACTCGTCGTGGGACCTCGAGCAACGAAGAAGGCCTCCGGTGCTGAGCACACGCGGAGGCCTGCGTCCGATGGCGCCGCCCCACCCCTCGCGAGGCGTGCACGGCACCGGGTCACGGTGTCACCACCACAACCCTCGGACCGGGACCCGGCACCCTGTCGGACGCACGAGGCGGCCTGTCGGGCTCGGGTGGGATCTGCTCCACTTGTGCACCGGCGGGCGTCCGCCTGCATGCAGGCAGGGCTCACCGATCGGTCACGACCATCGTACCACCCGCCTCCCGGCGCGCCCGAGACCGGGCGATCCGCACCTGAGGGCGAGCAGGACGCGCCGAGCGAGAGTTGAATAGTTCCAGAAAAGCCTGCCATGATCGGCCCATGGACAGCGACACCCTCCGGTCAGCGGGCCTCCGCGTCACCGGACCACGGCTCGCGGTGCTCGACGCCGTCGGGCGGCTGCCGCACGCCACCGCCGACACCGTGCTGCGCGAGGTGCGCGCCACGGTGCCCACCGTCTCGGTCCAGGCCGTCTACGACGTGCTCCACGCCCTCACCGGCAAGGGGATCCTGCGGCGCATCGAACCGGCCGGTCACCCCGCCCGGTACGAGCGGCGCGTCGCCGACAACCACCACCACGTCGTCTGCCGCTCCTGCGGGGCCGTCGACGACATCGACTGCGCCGTGGGTCCGTCGCCCTGCCTGACGCCCAGCTCGACCCACGGCTTCGCGGTCGAGACCGCCGAGGTGACCTACTGGGGCCTGTGCCCCGCCTGCCAGGACGCGGGCTGACAGCGACCGCTGCCCACCACCCGACCAGCCCACCACCCGACCACCCGGCCCCGGCGCACGCCACGGGCCGGCCCAGCCGCGTCCGTCCCACGACGGGCCGCGGCACGACCGGAAGGACACCACGTGACGCCGTTCACCACCACCACCGCCGGGGCGCCCGTCGCCTCGGACGCGCACGCCCTGACCGTCGGACCCGACGGCCCGGTGGTGCTGCACGACCACTACCTCGTCGAGAAGCTCGCCCAGTTCAACCGCGAGCGCGTGCCGGAGCGCGTGGTGCACGCGAAGGGCGGCGGCGCCTTCGGCACCTTCACCACCACGGCGGACGTCAGCCGCTTCACGCGCGCGGCGCTCTTCCAGCCCGGCGTGCGGACCCCGATGCTCGCGCGGTTCTCCACCGTCGCCGGCGAGCAGGGCTCGCCCGACACGTGGCGCGACCCCCGCGGCTTCGCGCTGAAGTTCTACACGACCGAGGGCAACTACGACCTGGTCGGCAACAACACGCCCGTCTTCTTCATCCGGGACGGCATCAAGTTCCCCGACTTCATCCACTCCCAGAAGCGCCTGCCCGGCTCGCACCTGCGCGACAACGACATGCAGTGGGACTTCTGGACGCTCTCCCCGGAGTCGGCGCACCAGGTGACGTGGCTCATGGGCGACCGCGGCATCCCCGCCTCGTGGCGGCACATGGACGGCTTCGGCTCGCACACGTACCAGTGGATCAACGCCGAGGGCGAGCGGTTCTGGGTCAAGTACCACTTCCGCACCGACCAGGGCATCCGCAACCTCTCCCCCGACGAGGCATCGCAGCTCGCGGGCTCGGACGCCGACATCCACATCCGCGACCTGCACGAGGCGATCGAGGCCGGTGACCACCCGTCGTGGACCCTGTCCGTGCAGGTCATGCCGTACGCGGACGCCGAGACGTACCGGTTCAACCCGTTCGACCTGACGAAGGTCTGGCCGCACGCGGACCACCCGCCCATCGAGGTCGGCACCATGCAGCTCCACCGCAACCCGGACAACTACTTCGCGCAGATCGAGCAGGCGACGTTCGCGCCGTCGAACTTCGTGCCCGGCATCGCCGCGAGCCCGGACAAGATGCTGCTCGCCCGCATCTTCTCCTACGCCGACGCGCACCGGTACCGGGTGGGCACGAACCACGCGCAGCTGCCCGTCAACGCACCGCACGCGCCCGTGCACTCCTACGCCCAGGACGGCGCCGCCCGGTACACCTTCGACGCGCCCGACGTCCCCGTCTACGCGCCCAACTCGCGCGGCGGCGCGCATGCCGAGCCGGCCCGCGCCGGCACGTCCGGCTGGGAGTCGGACGGCGCGATGGTCCGCGCCGCGGCGACGCTGCACACCGAGGACGACGACTTCGGCCAGGCCGGCACGCTCTACCGCGAGGTCTTCGACGACGCGGCCCGGGCACGCTTCCTCGACACCGTCACCGGGCATGTCGGGGGCGTGCAGAGCGAGGACATCCGCGAGCGCGCGATCGCCTACTGGACCCAGGTCGACGCCGGGCTCGGCGCCGCGCTGCGGGCGAACCTCGCGGGCACCGCACCGATCGAGACCGGCCAGCCGGCGACGTCGGCACTGCCCGTCGCCTGAGCGTCCACCACTGCCCCGGCCCCCGTCGACCCGACGGGGGCCGGGGTGGTGGCAGGATCGGGCCATGAGCGAGCACACCCTGCCCACCGGCTCCGCAGCGCCCACCGGCTCCGCAGCGCCCGACGCCGGCCCGGGGAGCGCTGCACGGGACATCGCCGAGGTCGCCGCGGTGGAGGTCATCACGACGGCCGCCGTGCACCTCATGAGCGCCGCCGCCGTGAAGTGCGGGCTGAGCCCGGACACCGACGACGTCGCGGGGCGGGACCTCACCGACCTCGACGAGGCGCGCAAGCTCATCACCGCCCTGGCGGGCCTGGTGACGGCGGCCGCGCCCGACATCGGCAACCAGCACGCCCGCTCGCTGCGTGACGGGCTGCGCTCGCTCCAGCTGGCCTTCCGCGAGGCCTCACCGTTCCCCGACGCGCCGGGCGAAGGGCCCGGCGAGAAGCTGACGGGTGCGGTGAGCTGACCGGCCGAGCGCGGACCGGGCCGTGCGCGGGGTCACGACGCACCGCAACTCTCCTATCCTGACCGCATGACCGACGCGTCCCCGGCCGACCGCGGCACGACAGCGTCCCCGCCCGGGGCCGCCACGACGGCGTCGGACGCGCCCTCGGGGACGGTCCCGGTGCCC
>CAUQTR010000295.1:0-3679 GCA_963521045.1 uncultured Actinotalea sp. | reverse complement strand
CAGCGAGGGCGGCCGGACCGCGAACGGTCCGCGGGCGCGACGGCTCAGGACGCGTAGCGCTCGGCGGCGCGGGCGCGGCGCTTGGCGGCCTCGGTCTCGCGGTCCTTGGGCGGCGCTGCGGTGACCAGGTCGGCGAGGAGGTGCCGCGTGGCGTGCGCGATCTCCTCGACGGCCCGGTCGAACGCCTCCCGGTTGGCCTGCGACGGCTTGGTGGTCCCGGACACCTTGCGCACGTACTGGAGCGCGGCGGCGTGGACCTCGTCGTCCGTCGCCGCGGGCTCGAAGTTGTGCAGGACGTGGATGTTGCGGCACATGCTCCGAGGCTAGGACGGCCCCGCGCGCCTGTCACCGGTCGCTGCTGCTCCCGGTCGCACTTCTGGAACGCCGACGACGCCGCGACGTCGGATCGGTTCCGGAACCGGCGCGGGTGGGGGAGCATCGGCCCCATGGCCGAGACCGGGGAGCCTCAGGGGACCACCAGCCGAGTCGTCGGGGAGGACTGGTACGGCCGCGACCTCAGCGGCGCCGAGCACCGCCGCGTCGCCTTCGTCGACCTCGACCTGACCGAGACGACCGGCACCGGTGCCGTCTTCGAGGACTGCACCTTCGCCGGTGTCCGGTTCAACGCGTCCGTGCACGTCGAGGCCGCCTTCGTGAACTGCACCTTCCGCCGCTGCTCGTTCTTCGACGCGCGGTTCGAGCGGTCCAAGCTCGTCGGATCGGCGTTCGACGGCTGCGAGCTCGGCGCGCTCGCCGTCGACGGCGGCAACTGGTCGTTCGTGCGGCTGCGCGGCGCGGACCTCACGTCGGCCCGCTTCACCGGGACGCGGCTGCGCGAGGCCGACCTGACGAACGTGCTCCTGGCGGGCGGCTCCGTGCGGGACTGCGACCTGTCCTCGGCGTGGCTCGAGGGGGCCGACCTCACGGGCGCCGACCTGCGCGGCACGGAGCTCGCGGGGATCGACCCCGCGACGGTCCAGCTGCGCGGTGCGATCGTCACCATCCCCCAGGCGGTCACCCTCGCCGAGGCGCTCGGCGTCGAGGTCCGGGCGGACTGACCGCCACACCCGGGCACGGGTCGGTACGGTCGCGCCATGGACCACATCCGCTGGGGCATCATCGGCGTCGGCGACGTCACGGAGGTCAAGAGCGGCCCCGGCTTCCAGCAGGCCGAGGGCTCGAGCCTGGTCGCCGTGATGCGACGCGACGGCGCCAAGGCGCGGGACTACGCCCGGCGGCACGGCGTCCCGCGCTGGTACGACGACGCCGACGCGCTGCTCGCGGACCCTGAGGTCGACGCGGTCTACGTCGCGACCCCGCCCGACTCCCATCGCGACTACACCGTGCGGGCCGCGGCGGCGGGCAAGCCGGTCTACGTCGAGAAGCCCATGGCGCGCACGGCCGAGGAGTGCCGCACCATGATCCGCGCGTGCGAGGCCGCGGACGTCCCGCTCTTCGTCGCCTACTACCGCCGCGCGATGCCCCGCTTCCGCACGGTCGCCGAGCTCGTGGCCGACGGCGCCATCGGCGAGGTCCGGGCGGTCACGCTCCGCACCACGTCGGGCGGGGTGTGGGAGCCGGGCCACCTGCCCTGGCGCGTCCGGCCCGAGATCTCGGGCGGCGGCCTGTTCGTCGACGTCGGCTCGCACACGCTCGACCTGGTCGACCACCTGCTCGGCCCGCTCCGCGACGTGCACGGGACGGCGACCAACCTCGGCGGGCACTACCCCGCGGAGGACACGGTGACGATGACCTTCACCGCAGGCGACGGCGATGCCGCGGTCGAGGGCGTGGGGCTGTGGTGCTTCGCCGCGGAGGAGCGCACGGACGAGGTCGCCCTCGTCGGCTCGCGCGGCACCCTGCGCTTCTCCACGTTCGGCGACGAGCCGTTGCGTCTCACCACGGCCACCGGGGAGCGCCACGTCGAGGCGCCGAAGCCGGCGACCGTCCAGCTCCCGCTCATCCAGACGGTCGTCGACGCGCTGCGCGGCCTGGGGGAGTGCCCGAGCACGGGGCGCACCGCGCTGCGCACGTCCGAGGTGATGGACACGGTGCTCGCCGACTACCGGGCCAGGACGAGCCTGGGCTCCTAGCGGCCCACGCGCCGCGGCGCGACGGGATCACCGGCACGACGGGGTTCACGGGCACGGTGGCGGATCACGCGCGGAAGAGCAGTCCCCGCCACTCCGGGAGGAACCAGCCGATCAGGGTGCCCGCGACGAGCGAGAAGACGAAGGCCGGGCCGCCCGTGAGCCGCCGGCGGGGCGCGGCCGCACGGTCGACCCCGAACCACAGCGGGACGGGCTCGGCCACGACCATGACGAGCCACAGGACCGGTGAGCCGGTCGCGAGCCAGAACCAGGCCCAGCGGGTCGCCACGCGGGGCGCCGGGCCGGCGACGAGGTACAGGAACGCGCCCAGCCCGCCGACGGCCGCGGCCACGGTGAACGGCCATGACGTCGTGGGTGTCGGGCGGGAGCCTGCGGGGACCGTCGTGAGGTCCACGTCGCCGGGTGACCGCTCCACCGCGGAGCGGATGTCGTCGGTCGCGTCCCAGTCCGACCGACCGTCCCCGTCGTCATAGCTCGGCAGGAAGGCCGTGAGCTCGCGACCCCAGCCGGTGCTCCACGTCACGGACGCCGCCTGGACCCCGGTGACCGGCTCGTCGCTGTCCGGTGCCTCCTCGATCACCACCCAGTCGACGGAGCCGCGCTGGAGCCCGAGGTGGAGGTCGCCGGTCGACGTGCGCGCGGGGGTGGCGAGGAGGCTCGCACCCGCCAGGACCAGAGCGATGGCCAGCAGCGCCCGCGCCGCCTGGACGAGCCGCCGAGGAGCGGGCACCGGCAGGAGGGGCGTGACCAGGACGACTGCGTCACCGCGCCACTCGGGCGGTGCCACCGGGCCGCCCGTGCCCTGAAGACCTGAACCCCCCGGCTCCATGAGGCCACCGTAGGGGTCGGGGGCCAGGCCTGGGAGGGCTTCGGAGCACGCGTCGGGATGAGCCACACTGGTGCCGTGACGGAGCAGCCGAGCGAACCGGTGAGCGCCGCGCTGCGGGACGCGAAGGCCCGCGCGCGGTCGACCCACTACACCGTCGGCACCGTCCGGACCGACCCCGACGGGACGGTCTTCCTGCCCTGCTCGTGCGGGACCGTGCTGAGCAACGGGCCGACCTGGACGCTCGACGAGCACGTGCGGCTGCACCGCGCCGAGGCCAAGTACCTCGAGCTCTCGGCCGCGGCGCCGCCCGGCATGCCCCGGCTCATCGTCCTGCCGTGAGGCGTGCGAGGCTGGACCGGTGACCAGCAGCCCCGACGTGACCGCCGCGCGCGAGCGCACCTCGGAGTCGCTGCCCGAGGCGCTCGACCGGCCCTTCGCGGGCGTGCTGTTCGACATGGACGGCACCCTCATCTCCTCCGTCGCGGCGGTGCTGCGCTCGTGGACCACGCTGGCCCGTGAGCTCGAGGTCCCGCCCGTGGCCTTCGACGACTTCCACGGCGTCCCGGCCCGCGGGATCCTCGACGTCGTGCTGGCGGACCGCAGCCCGGCCGAGCGCGACGCCGCCTTCGACCGCATCCTCGAGCTGGAGCTGGCCGACGTCGACGGCATCACCGTGCTGCCGGGCGCGCGCGAGGCGCTCGCGGTCCTGGCGCCGCGGGGCCTGTGCGCGGTCGTGACG
>CAUQTR010000294.1:0-3688 GCA_963521045.1 uncultured Actinotalea sp. | reverse complement strand
TCGCGGGGGAGGTCCCGTAGCCGATGAGCACGTTGCCGGAGCCCTGTGCCCCTGTGACCTGCTGTGCCGCTGCGACCTGCTGTGCCCCTTCGACCTGCTGTGCCCCTGCGACCGGATCGACGCTCACGAGCGGGGCGCCGACGGCGATCACGTCACCCGCCTCGCCGTGCAGCCCGGCGACGACCCCCGCGTACGGGCACGGCACCTCGACCATCGCCTTCGCCGTCTCGACCTCGGCGACGGGCGCGTCGACGGCCACCGTGTCGCCGACCGACACGAGCCACCGCACCAGCTCGGCCTCCTCGAGGCCCTCGCCGAGGTCCGGCAGCGTGAAGACCTCGGTCACGACGCGTCCCACTGCAGCTCGTCCACGGTGTCGAGCACCCGGTTGACCGACGGCAGGTGGTGCCGCTCCAGCTTCGGCGGCGGGAACGGGATGTCGAACCCCGTCACCCGCCGCACGGGTGCGGCCAGGTGGTGGAAGCACTGCTCGGTGACGCGTGCGACGACCTCCGACGCGACGGACGCGAATCCGGCCGCCTCCGCGACGACGACCGCCCGGCCCGTCGCGCGGACCGCGGCGCACACGGTCTCGTCGTCGAACGGCACGATCGAACGCAGGTCGACCACGGCGAGGCTGCGACCCTCGCGCTCCGCCTGCTCGGCGGCCGCGAGCGCGACCGGGACCGCCGGCCCGTAGGCGAGCAGCGTGGCGTCCGTCCCCTCGCGCCGCACCACGGCCCGCCCGATCGGAGGCACCGTGGCGGTGACGTCGACCTCCTCCTTGGTGAAGTACTGGCGCTTCGGCTCGAAGAAGATCACGGGGTCCGGGCTCGCGATCGCGGCGCGCAGCAACCCGTAGGCGTCCTCGTTCGTGGCCGGGGTGACGACGGTCAGCCCGGGCGTGTGGGCGTAGTAGGCCTCGGACGAGTCGCAGTGGTGCTCGACGCCGCCGATGCCGCCGCCGTAGGGGATGCGCACCACGACGGGGAGCCGCACCCGCCCGTGCGTGCGGTTGCCCATCTTGGCGAGGTGGCTGACGACCTGCTCGAACGCCGGGTAGGCGAAGGCGTCGAACTGCATCTCCACGACCGGGCGCATCCCGTTCATCGCCATGCCGATGGCGAGCCCGAGGATGCCGGACTCGGCGAGCGGGGTGTCGAAGCAGCGGTCCTCGCCGAGCTCGGCCGCGAGCCCGTCGGTCACGCGGAAGACGCCGCCGAGGGGGCCGACGTCCTCGCCGAACATCACCACGCTCGGGTCCTGCGTCATCGCGTCCCGCAGCGCCGCGTTGAGCGCGCCGACCATCGTCATCTTGGTCATCGTCCGGCTCCTTCGGCGGCGAGCTCCTCGCGCAGCAGGTCGCGCTGCGCCCGCAGCTGGGACGTCGGCTCCGCGAACACGTGGTCGAACAGGTCGTCGGGGTCGGGCGCCGGGCCCCGGGAGACGCCCTCGCGCACGGTCGCGGCGAGATCCTCGGCCTCCGCGGCGAGCGCCGTCTCGGTCGCGTCGTCGAGCACGCCCCGCGTGCGCAGGTAGGTGCGCAGCCGCGTGATCGGGTCCCGCGGCAGCCACTCCTCGACCTCGGTGTCCGCCCGGTAGCGCGTCGGGTCGTCCGCGTTGGTGTGCGGCTGGACCCGGTAGGTGTCCGCCTCGACGAGCACGGGGCCCGCGCCCGACGCGGCATGCGCCACGGCCTGCGTGAGGACGGCGTCGAGCGCGGCGGCGTCGTTGCCGTCGACGAGCACCCCGGGGACCCCGTAGCCCATCCCCTTGTGCGCGAGCGACGGGGCCGCCGTCTGCCGCGAGAGCGGCACCGAGATGGCGTACTTGTTGTTCTGCACGAGCACCACGACCGGCGCCCGGAAGACGGCCGCGAAGTTGAGCGCCTCGTGGAAGTCGCCCTCGCTCGTCGCCCCGTCGCCGCACAGGGCGAGCACCACCGTGTCCTCGCCGCGCAGGCGAGCGGCGTGCGCGACGCCGACCGCGTGCAGCAGCTGGGTGGCGAGCGGCGTGGTCTGCGGCGCCACGCGGTGCGCCGCCGGGTCGTAGCCGCAGTGCCGGTCACCCTTGAGCCAGGTGAGGATCTCGACCGGGTCGACCCCGCGCTCCATCACGGCCACGGTGTCGCGGTAGGTGGGGAACAGCCAGTCACCCGGCCGCAGCGCCGCGGCGGCAGCGACCTGGCACGCCTCCTGGCCGTGCGAGGAGGGGTACACCGCGAGCCGGCCCTGCCGCGTCAGCGCGCTCGCCTGGTCGTTGATGCGCCGGCCGCGGACCATCGACCGGTAGCGGCGCAGCAGGTCGGCGTCGGCCGGCATCGGGTAGCGCGTCGGAGCAGGCACGGTGGGGGAGCCGTCCGGGTCGATCAGCCGGACGATCCCGGGAGCAGGGTCCAGGGGCAGCGACATCGAGCACCTCCACGCTGAGAGCTGCTCCGACTATCGCGCGCCGCGACCGATGTGATGTCCGTCGGCAGAGAACCCGTGACACCTTGTCCATGGGACCTAGGTCCTGGGTACAGTCTGTCCATCGGCGACGCCGCCGCGCGACCGGGGAGAGACAGATGGACGACGTCGTCCTGGACGAGACGGACCGGCGGATCCTGCACGAGCTGACGGTGGACGGACGGATCTCCGTCCGGGCGCTCGCCGAGCGCGTCAACGTCTCGCGGGGCCACGCCTACAACCGGATCGAGCGGCTGCGCGAGGTAGGCGTGCTGGAGGGGTTCACCGCGGTCGTCAACCCGCTCCGCAGCGGGCTGGGGACCTCCGCCTACGTGACCCTGACGGTCCGGCAGAACTCGTGGCGGGACCTGACCGAGCGGCTGCGCCACGTGCCGGAGGTCAAGCACATGGCCCTGGTCGGCGGCAGCGACGCCGACGTCATGCTGCTCGTGCGCACGCGGGACAACGAGTCGCTGCGCCGCGTGGTGCTCGACGTGCTGCAGTCGATCCCCGGCGTGCTCGCGACCCGCACGCTGCTGATCTTCGAGGACCTCGCGAACCGCGCGTTCGAGAACCGGCCCCTGGACGAGCCCTGAGGTCGGCGGGGGGTCTACCGGGAACGGGCCAGGCCGGGTCGGCCGGCTCGGGTCACGGGACGGCGGCGACGACGGTGCGGATCGCCTGGAGCGCGGCCTCCGCGGTCCGGGCGCGCGCCTCGGCGTCGCACCTGTCGGTGTGCGCCTCCGCGAGCTCCAGCCGCGCCTCGGCCAGCTCCGCCTCCAGGCGCGCCACGACGACGTCGCGCTCGGGTGCGATGGTCGAGGTCAGGTCTTCGGTCACCCCCACGTCATCGGGATCTGGCGCTCGGGGTTGAGCGCGGGCGGGGGTGATCCGCGGCCCGTTCACCCGGATGCACGAGCCTGGCGGCACGAACGAGGTGCAGGTCACAGCCCTGGCGCCCGTCCCCGGGTGCCCACCTGCTGGACCCGACGCCCACGCGGTGAACCATCCGGGGCGTCCGGCCGTATCCCCCGGCAGGTGCCGGTTGTCGGCGCCGGACGCCACGCACGCACCACGCGAGCGCCTCCGGCAGGGGGACGACGAGAGGGGCAGGACATGACGCAGACGACGGACGCACGTACGGCCGCGAGCACGGCCGCGAGCACGGCGGGCACGGACACGGCCACGGCCGCGAGCACGGCCGCACGCACGGACACGGCCACGGGCGCGACGCACGCGAC
>CAUQTR010000293.1:0-3695 GCA_963521045.1 uncultured Actinotalea sp. | reverse complement strand
GGACGCGACCGCCGTCGCCCAGGTGACCGCCGACGCGCTGCCCCGCATCGTGGGCACGCGGGTCGCTGCGGTCCTGCTGCCCGAACCCGGCGCCGAGGCGCTCGTCCTGGTCGCCACGAGCGGCCTGGGCGCCGATCGGCGCGGATGGCTCGCAGACGTCCGCCTGCGCTTCGCCGCCCTGCCCGAGCTCGCGCCGCTCGCCCAGCACCGCGAGCCCGTCGTCCTGACCTCCGGGGCCGCCAGCCCGGTGCTCGCCGACCTGCTGACCCGGATGGGCCTGACGGCGATGCTCGCGGCGCCGCTGCTCGCCGGTGACGCCCTCATGGGGATCGTCCTCGTCGGCTGGGACGGCGACGCGCGTGCGGTCGAGCTCGACGAGGCCAAGGTGCGGGTGCTCGGGGCGACGGACCAGGCGGCGACCGCGCTGCAGAACACGCGTCTGCTCGCCACCGTCCGGCACCAGTCGCTGCACGACGCGCTGACCACCCTGCCCAACCGCGTGCTCTTCGCCCGGTCGCTCGACGCGACGCTGCGGGCAGCAGGCCCAGGCGTCGGCACGTGCGTGCTCTTCTGCGACCTCGACAAGTTCAAGCACGTCAACGACGAGCTCGGCCACGCCGCCGGGGACGAGCTGCTGCGCCAGGTCGCGCAGCGCATCCGCGGTCAGGTGCGCGGTGGCGACGTCGTCGCGCGCCTCAGCGGCGACGAGTTCGCGGTCGCGCTCGTCGGCACGCAGGAGGAGGCCATGATCGTCGCCCACCGCATCGTCTCCGCGCTCGAGGAGCCCTTCCGGCTCGAGGGTCGCGACGTGCGGGTGACCACGAGCGTCGGGGTGTGCGCGCACGAGGGCCCGGACGGTCGCGGCGACCGGATGCTCGCGGCCGCCGACCAGGCCATGTACGGCGCGAAGCAGCGGGGCCGCAACCAGGTGGTGATCGCCGACGAGCCCGAGCGCGGCACAGTCGTGCCCTCGCTCGAGTCGGAGCTGTCCGACGCGGTCGCCACCGGCCAGCTGCGCCTGTTCTTCCAGCCGCTGGTCGGCGTGGAGGCGGCCGGGTGCGCGGTCCGCGGCGCGGAGGCCCTGCTGCGTTGGGCGCACCCGCGGCTCGGGCTCCTCGCACCCGCGTCGTTCCTGCCGCTCGCGGAGGAGACGGGGCTGGTCACCGAGCTCGACCTGTGGGCGATCGACGCCGCGTGCGCCGCGCTGGCCGACGAGTCGCTCGCCGGCGGCTCGTTCATGCGCGTGGCGGTCAACCTCTCGTGCCGGACGCTGATCGACCCCCGCCTCGTCCCTGCGGTGGCCGCCGCCCTCGCGCGGCACGACCTCGACGCCTCCCGCCTCAACCTCGAGATCGTCGAGAGCAGCGCGCTGCGCGACCTGCCCGGCGTGCTCGAGGCGATGACGCGCCTGCGCGAGCTCGGTGTGCGCATGGCGCTCGACGACTTCGGCACGGGCTACTCGACCCTCGCGTGGCTGCACTCGCTGCCGGTCGACCAGATCAAGATCGACCGCAGCTTCGTGGCGCGGCTGCACACCGACCCCGCGTCGTCGGCGGTGGTGCGTGCGGTCCTCGCGCTCGCCGAGGAGCTCGGGCTCGAGGTCGTCGCGGAAGGCGTCGAGGAGGAGGCGCAGCTCACCGCGCTGCGCGAGGCCGGCTGCGGCATGGTCCAGGGCTACCTGCTCGGCCGTCCCGCTCCGACCTTCCGGGCGGAGCTCGAGCACCACTTCCCGGGCGTCCCGCGCCAGCGCTCAGGTCGCCACCGGACCGCGGTGCCCTCGGTCTGACCGCTCAGGCGACCTGCTCGTCCTCGAGCTCGGGCTTGCGCGAGTGCCGCCGCCCGAGCACCGCCGGCAGCACGAACCAGGCGAGGACGAGGAACACCAGCAGGCTCCCGGCGACGAGGAGGGCCGCGGAGCGGCTCACGACCACGTCGAACACGAGCAGCACGACGCCGGCCACGACGAGGCACAGGGTGACGAGCCCGACCCGCATGAAGACGTCGGCGCTGCGTACGAGCGAGGACTTCGCGCGTCGCCGGAACAGCCATCGGTGCAGGCTCACGGGCGCGACCATGAGCCCGGTCGTGATGGCCGCCATGACGACGAGCACCAGGTAGAACGAGCGCTGGGTCGAGCTGAGGTCGGTGAACCGCTGCTGGAACGGCACGGTGAGCAGGAACCCGGTGAGGATCTGGATGCCGGTCTGCGTGACCCGCAGCTCCTGCAGGATCTCCGACCAGTTGCGGTCGAGCTTCTCCGTGGGGGTCTCGCGACGTCCGTCGTCGCCGATGGCCACGCCGTCGGACCGCGGGTCCGCCGGCGCGACGCCGGGCTCCGGGCCGCGCTGGTGCTCGGGGGAGGGCATGCGCACATCGTGGCGGACCGGACCGGGTGGCGCTCGCCGAGCCGGGCCGGACAGGGGTGCGCCCCCGCCCACCGAGGTGGACGGGGGCGAGGCGACGGCGTCTCACCCGCACAGGGTGTGGCACTCGTCAGCGACCCCGGACGGGGCCGGGCCGCCGTTCTCACGGCGACCGAGGGAGGCTTGGGACGACCATAACCAGCCCATGACCTGAGCGCACCCCCAACGAGAGAACCCGTCCGCTGATGCGTCAACCACCCTGCGCGGGCCGTGCGGTCGCAACGGTTCGTCCCATCTGGCGTCGCCGTCGGTGTCGCGCAGTGGCCGCTGCGGGTGCCGGGACCTGAGACGTGGAGCCCTGGCCCGGCGCCTCAGAGGTAGCGGGTCGGGTCGAACTCGGCGAGCGAGATGATCCGCAGGCGGGGGAGGCGGACGTTGAACGCCTTGACGTCCGACTCGAGGTCGAACACCTCGAGGCCGCCCTCCGCGAGCTGCTGCAAGGAGGTGCTGGTGAACTCCTTGAAGGCGAGCATGCCGACGTTGCGGCCCGGGCCCAGCAGGGCCGCGAGCTGCGGCGCGAAATCGCCGTCGTGGCTCGCGAGGAGCACGTCGCCCGCGCGGTCGGCGAGCGCGTCGAGCGTGCGCTGGATGCCGATGTCGACGACCTTCTCGTGTGCCTCGCCCGCGAGCGGGATGGGCTGGAAGCCGATCGCCACGAGCGCCTGGACGAACGACATCGGCATGGTGCCGTTGGACGCGTTGAGGAAGAAGAGGCCCTTGACCTCATCGCCGCCCCAGACCGTGCGTGCGAACGAGAGCACCCGCTCCCACCGGGGCCGCTCCTCGGGCGAGGGTCGCGCCCCGAGGATGGACCCGCCGAGCGTCGCGTCGATGTTCTCGCCGTCGACGAGCAGGTAGGTCGTCCGGGTGGGGCTCGTCGGGTCGCTCACAGGCCGAGCCTAGGCCCGGCCGCCCGCGGAATCACCCGACGTCGGGGACGTCGCGGCGAGCGGTGCTCGGGTGCTGGGCGACGACCGGGACGGACGTCAGGCGCGAGGCGCGGCCACCGAGGAACGTCTTGACCGGTCAACATCGTCGGACGAGAGTGGACAGCGGTGCGTGCATCGGAGCGCTCCCACGGGTGGTCGCCGGCCGTCCGGGGTCCGGGGCACGCGCCGTCCGGAGCGGTTCGAGGCCCCGCGGACGGGGCACGAAGGAGTCGACGATGACTGCACCACACCGCCGTACGGCCACCACGTCCGTCCCGCGCCGCCGCCGACGGCGCGTCCCCGTGCTCGCCGCGCTCGCGGCCGGCGCCCTCGCGCTCTCGAC
>CAUQTR010000292.1:0-3704 GCA_963521045.1 uncultured Actinotalea sp. | reverse complement strand
CCGACGCGCAGCAGCCGACGCGCGGCCCAGGTGAGCCCGGGCTGGGCGGCCCCGGGGACGCCCCCGACGTTACGCAGCACGGCTCCGACGACGACGGCGACCACCAGGGCCGAGATCGGCACGGCCCGCGCCACGAGCAGCGCGGGCACGCTCACGGCGGCCACCAGGGCGAGGCCGGGCAGCAGTCGTCGCACCCGGTGAGTGTGCCGCACGGCCCCGGGGATCCCGGCGCGTGCGCGTCGCGGGCGTCGAGATCCCGGTCGCGGACCCGCCCCGGGTGGGAGGATCCGGGTGAGATCTGCCGCGGGAGGTCAACCAGGGGGCCGACCGAGCCGATGTAGTGGACGCTGTCCCGCCACGTCCGGCGGGCGCGTCCGCAGGGCACCCTGCAGCAGCACCAGCACAGGAGGAACCAGATGCAGCCGACCCACGAGTCCGGACCGGGACTCCGCCTGGTCACCGGCGACTCGGCGCCGGCCGACGCTCTGACGCTCACGACGCCGTTCCACGACCTCGACGAGTACGTCGCGCTGCCGCGGATGTCGGGCCTGGTGCTCTCGCCCGACGGCTCGCGCCTCGTCACGCAGGTCTCGACCGTCAACCACGACGCGACGAAGACCCACACCGCGCTGTGGGAGGTCTACCCTACGCGGGCCCGGCCCGCGCGCCGCCTCACGCGCTCGTCGCAGGGCGAGACCGGCGCCGCGTTCACGCCGGACGGCGACCTGCTCTTCACGTCCTCGCGGCCCAACGCCGACGCCACCGAGGACGCCGACAAGCCCCTCGACAAGCCCGCCCTGTGGGTGCTGCCCGCCGGCGGCGGCGAGGCCCGCATCGTCGTGACCCGCCCGGGCGGCGTCAGCGGCGTCCGCACCGCGCGCTCCTCGGCCGCCGTCGTGTTCGCGACCGAGATGCTCCCCGGTGCCACGAGCGGCACGGAGGACGAGCGCCTGCGCAAGGTCCGCAAGGACGCCAAGGTCAACGCGATCCTGCACGACGGCTACCCCGTGCGGTACTGGGACCACGACCTCGGCCCGGAGCAGCCCCACCTGCTCGGCTGGCACTTCAAGGCGGGCGACGACGTCGCCCGCTCGGTCGAGGTCGCGAGCCTGAGCATCGAGCACCTCAAGGTCAGCGACCTGTCGCCGAAGCCCGGCCACGCGCTGCACGAGGCCGAGTACGACTTCAGCCCGGACGGCACCTTCGTGGTCTCCACGTGGCGCGTGCCCCAGGCCAACGGCGCCTCGCGCACGGTGCTGGTCAAGATCGACATCGACACGCAGCAGCGGACCGTCCTGGTGGACGACGCCGAGGCCGACCTCGAGTCGCCGGTCATCTCGCCCGACGGCCGGGCCGTCGCGTACGTGCGCGAGTCGCACGCCGACCCGTCGGCGGCGCCGCGGCGCACGCTGCACCTCGTCCCGCTCGACACGCCGGCTGACGGCGCGGCACGGGGCACGCACCAGGTCGCCGCGGACTGGGACCGCTGGACCACGTGCCACCAGTGGCTGCCCGACGGCTCGGGCCTGCTCGTGGTCGCGGACCAGGACGGCCGGGCGCCGGTGTTCCACATCGACCTGCGCACCGACGAGGTCACGCAGCTCACGAACGACGACTACACGTACTCGGACCTGCAGGTCGCGCCCGATGCCACGGTCGTCTACGCGCTCCGCGCGTCCTACCTCGCTCCGGCGCACCCGGTGCGCATCCACCTCGTCGTCGAGGACGAGCACCGCACCCGCGGCACCGTGACCGTGCTCCGCGCGCCCGCCCCGCCGCCCACGCTGCCCGGCACGCTCACCGAGGTGCGCGCGAGGGCCGAGGACGGCCACGAGGTGCGCGGCTGGCTCGCCCTGCCCGACGGCAGTGGCCCCGAGAACCCGGCGCCGCTGCTGCTCTGGATCCACGGCGGGCCGCTCGGCTCGTGGAACACCTGGTCGTGGCGCTGGAACCCGTGGCTGATGGTGGCCCAGGGCTACGCCGTGCTGCTCCCCGACCCCGCGCTGTCCACCGGCTACGGCCAGGAGTTCATCCAGCGCGGGTGGGGCCGGTGGGGCGCGGAGCCGTTCACCGACCTCATGGCGATCACGGACGCGACCGAGGCGCGCGACGACATCGACGCGTCGCGCACGGCCGCCATGGGTGGCTCGTTCGGCGGCTACATGGCGAACTGGGTCGCGGGTCAGACCGACCGCTTCGGGGCGATCGTCACGCACGCGAGCCTCTGGGCACTCGACCAGTTTGGACCCACGACGGACCTGTCGTTCTACTGGGAGCGCGAGATGACGGCCGAGATGGCCGAGCGCTACTCGCCCCACCGCAACGTCGGGAACATCCGCACGCCGATGCTCGTCGTGCACGGGGACAAGGACTACCGGGTGCCCGTGGGCGAGGGCCTGCGGCTCTGGTACGAGCTGCTCTCGGCGTCGCAGCTGGCCGCGGACGCGGACGGCCGCACGCCGCACCGGTTCCTCTACTTCCCGGACGAGAACCACTGGGTGCTCAGCCCGCAGCACGCCAAGGTCTGGTACCAGGTTGTCACGGGGTTCCTCGCGCAGCACGTGCTGGGGCGCCCGGCGCCCACGCTGCCCGAGACCCTGGGCTGAGTCAGGCCGCGTCGGCCGGTCCGGACCTCCGGACCGGCACGCGGTCGCTCATGCCGACCATCTCGACCAGGTCGGTCATGTGCTCCGGCGGGTCCTCCAGGACGACGTCGCGTCCCTCCTCCTCGCCGGCCTTGACGAGCTGGAGCACGAAGGCGAGGCCCGTCGAGTCGAGGAAGCCGAGCTCGGCCGCGCCGATCACCACCGGCCCGGTGCCGAGCACGACCTGCGACATGACGTCGCTCGCCTGGTCGCGCAGGCTGGCGTCGACATCGCCCCACAGGCGCACGACGGACGCGTCGGCGTCGGAGTCGACGAGCTCGATGCCGCCCCACGGGTGAGCCTGCGGTTCGAGCGGGGCACCCGCGAGGCCTCGGCCGCTCACCGGGACGCCCACGAGGGGGGCGGCTCGCTCGCCGGTGTCGATCATGAGGTTCCCGTCGCTCGTTCGGTCAGGTCGTGTGCCCACGAACCGTAGGACGAACCGCTGACACGCAGGGTTCCGCACGGGCGTGGACGTCCGGTGCACTCCCGGTGAACGCTCGGCGGGCACCGCCGCTTCCCTCGGGTCCGCCCGGTGCCAGCCCGGACCCGCGCCGAGGGCGTCAGGCGTCAGGCGCCGCGCTCGGGCTCCGGGTCCGTGACGTCGGCGACCGTGGCCCCGAGCGCGAGCACCATCTGGCTGCCGTCGACGGTCGCGGCCACGCCGAACGCGCCCGCACCGATGGACATCGGCCGCCCCGCCACCCGGGCGTCGGCGATGACCGGCCACGCGTGGGTGGCGCCGAACGGCGTGATGGTCCCGCGCTCGTACCCGGTGACGTCCTTCGCGACGGAGGCGTCCGGCAGCGAGAGCCGCGAGACGCCGAGCAGCTCACGCAGGCGGGGCCAGGAGATGGTCCGGCCGCCGGGCACGAGCACGAAGAGGTAGTCGTCCTCGGCCCGTCGCACGACGATCGTCTTGACCACCTGGTCGGGGCCGATCCGGCGTGCCCGGGCCGCCTCCTCGAGGCTCCGGACGGGCCCGTGGCGCACGAGCCGGTACCGCAGGCCGGCCGCCTCGAGCGCCGCCACGGCGCGCTGCTCGCCCTCGGTGGGGGC
>CAUQTR010000291.1:0-3712 GCA_963521045.1 uncultured Actinotalea sp. | reverse complement strand
GCTCTCGACCTGGGCGGGCACCGCGGGAGCCACGACGTCGTCGCGCACCTGCGCGAGGCATTCGTGGAGCAGCGCCCCTCCGCCTCGGAGCGGGCGCATGCCGCGTGGCGCCTGCCGGACCGGGCCGGCGAACCGGTCGGGGACCCGGTCGTCCTCGACTGCGACGCCCGGGAGCTGACGGTCGCGGGGCGCGCGATCCCGCTGACCTACACGGAGTTCGCGCTGCTGGAGTACCTGCTCCGCGCGGCGCACCGCGCGGTGCCGCGCGCCGAGCTGCTCGCCACGGTGTGGCGCGGCGGGCCCGGCACCGGCACGCGCACCATCGACGTCCATGTGCGACGGCTGCGGGAAAAGCTGGGGGGCTGCCTGCAGATCGTCACCGTCCGGGGTGTCGGGTATCGCTGTGATCCCGCACCCGAGGTCGTCCTCGTCGGCTCGGGGGATGCTGGCTGAGGACCCGCACTGCCGGGTCGTGTGATCAGGGGGCTCGTCCACGACCCGGCAGTGCATCTCGTCGCGAACGCCGTCGGCCACCCGGCCGGCGGCGTTCGTCGTGCGGGTACGCACCCGCCCGGCACCGCCGGCCGGGTCCGGTCGCGTGGGCACAGGGGACGGCCACATGCCACCCTGCGACGCTACATGTCGTCCACGATGAGACACACGGCACTACATCTTGTGGTCGGACCGGGTTCTGGCACTACTGTGGGTCATGCCGACGGTTCACCTGGGAAGCCACCCGGGTGAGGCAAGAGGGAACCCGGTGTGAATCCGGGACTGCCCCGCAGCGGTGAGTGGGAACGACCGCCGTCACGAAGCACTGGGCTCACGAGGCCTGGGAAGCGACGGCTGTTAGGCACGAGCACGACGCCCACGAGTCCGAAGACCTGCCGCCGGTGCGCACGCCGCCGGCGTGCGCCAGGTTCGGAGCCTCTCGGGTGGGCTCGACCGACGCGCGCCTGCACGCAGGCGGCGTCGTCGTCGGCCCAGGGCACCGGACCACCGGTACCACTGGGAGAACCGCGATGACCCTCACCGACCTGGCCGCGACGCCGGCGTCCCCCTTCGAGCCGCCCGCCCACGCGGCAGCGCGCGCACCCCGCGGCGGCATCCACGTCACCAAGCGCGACGGCAGCCGCGAGCCGTACGACGCCGACATGATCAACCGCGCGATCGAGCGCGCCGCCGTGGGCCTTCCGGACCAGATCTCCAAGGTCACGCAGGTCGCGAGCGAGCTGGCGATCACGCTCTTCGACGGCATCACCACCGAGCAGCTCGACGAGGCGGCGATCTCGGTCGCCGTGCAGAACGTCAAGGACGACCCGGACTTCGACGTCGTCGCCGCCCGGCTGCTGCGCAAGGTGATCTACAAGCGCGTGCTGGGCACCTACGAGTCCGACCTCGAGCTGGCCCTCCTGCACCAGGCGCGCTTCCCCGGCTACGTGCGCGACGCCGTCGAGCGCGGCCTGCTCGACCCGCGCGTGGTCACGCACTTCGACCTCGACGCGATCGCCGCGGCGCTCGACCACCACCACGACGAGCTGCTGCGCTACACCGGCACCGTCACCATGCGGAACCGGTACATGATCAACGACCGGGACGGACGCGCCCTCGAGGTGCCGCAGTACTTCTGGATGCGCGTCTCGATGGGTCTGAGCCTCAACGAGGCCGACCCCACGACGGCGGCGATCGGCTTCTACGACCGCATCGCGCGGCTCGACTACCTGCCCGCCGGCTCGACGCTGGTGAACGCGGGCACCGCGTACCCGCAGCTGAGCAACTGCTTCGTCATGCAGATGGACGACGACATCGAGCACATCGCGACGTCGGTGCGGAACGTCATGTGGCTCACCAAGGGCACGGGCGGCATCGGCCTGTCGGTGACGAAGCTGCGCTCCGAGGGCTCGCCCATCAGGTCCAACAACACGACGTCGACCGGGCCGATCCCCTTCATGCACACGATCGACTCGACGCTGCGGGCGGTCTCCCGCGGCGGCAAGAAGTTCGGCGCGCTGTGCTTCTACATGGAGAACTGGCACCTCGACTTCGCGCAGTTCCTCGACCTGCGGCAGAACTCGGGCGACCCCTACCGCCGCACGCGCACCGCGAACACGGCGGTGTGGATCTCCGACGAGTTCATGAAGCGCGTCGCGGCCGACGACGACTGGTACCTCTTCGACCCGGCCGACACCCCGGACCTCGTCGAGCTCGTCGGGCGCGAGTTCAGCGAGCGCTACACGCACTACGTCACCGAGGCGCGCGCCGGGCGGCTGCGCCGGTTCCGCCGGATGAAGGCGCGCGAGCAGTGGACCGCGATGCTCATCAGCCTGCAGACGACGTCGCACCCGTGGCTGACCTGGAAGGACACCATCAACGCCCGCGCGCTCAACGACAACACCGGCACGATCCACCTGTCGAACCTGTGCACCGAGATCACGCTGCCGCAGGACCGGGACACCATCGCCGTCTGCAACCTCGCGTCGATCAACCTCTCGACGCACCTGGTGGACGGCGAGATCGACTGGGACCGCCTGCGGGAGTCCGCGCGCCTGGCCGTGCGGCAGCTCGACAACCTCGTGGACATCACGCTCTCGTCGGTCGGCGAGTCCGAGAAGGCGAACCGCGAGAACCGCGCCGTCGGCCTGGGGATCATGGGGTTCACCGACGTCACCGAGCGCCTCGGCTACGCGTACGAGTCCGAGGAGTCGTACGAGCTCGTCGACCGGATCACCGAGTTCCTCAGCTTCCACGCGATCGACGCGAGCGCGGACCTGGCGCGCGAGCGCGGCTCGTACCCGAACTTCGCCGGCTCCGGCTGGTCGCAGGGCCTCGTCCCGATCGACACGCTCTCCCGGCTCGAGGCGGACCGCGGCGTGCCCGTCGCCGTCGACCGCACGACCCGCCTCGACTGGGACTCCCTGCGCACCAAGGTCGCCGGCGGCATGCGCAACGCGACCCTCATGGCCATCGCGCCGACGGCGTCGATCGGCCTCGTCGCCGGCACGACGCCGGGCCTCGACCCGCAGTTCTCGCAGATCTTCAGCCGGGCGACGTCGTCGGGCAAGTTCCTCGAGGTCAACCGCAACCTCGTGCGCGACCTGCAGGCGATCGGCCTGTGGGAGCAGGTGCGCGAGGACCTGCTGGCGGCGCAGGGCGACCTGTCCGCGGTGCCCGGCATCCCGGAGCACCTCGTCGAGGTCTACCGCACGTCGTTCCAGCTCTCGCCCCTCGCGTTCGTCGAGGTCGCGGCGCGCGCGCAGAAGTGGGTGGACCAGGCGATCAGCCGCAACATCTACCTCGCGTCGCGCGACGTCGGCGAGATGGCGGCGCTCTACCAGGCGGCGTGGGAGCGCGGCGTGAAGACGACGTACTACCTGCACATGAAGCCGCGGCACACGGCCGAGCAGTCGACGGTGCGGGTCAACAAGGCGGAGGCCCGCCCGACGACGGCTCCGGCCGGCGGTGCGCCGTCGTCCGCAGCACCCCGCCGGGGCTTCGGCTTCGGCAAGGCCACCCCGCCAGCGGCGCCGTCGTCCGTCCCGTCTCGGGCCCCGTCCGGACGCTCGGATGCGAGCATCCGGACCGATGGAGGGGTACTCGACGCCTCCACCAGCACAGACGCTCGCATCCGAGCATCCGAACCAGGGGCGGCGTCGGCCGTGGGCTTCGGGGCCGGGGCCGGGTCCGGGGCCGGGTCCGGGTCCGGGTCCGGTGC
>CAUQTR010000290.1:0-3717 GCA_963521045.1 uncultured Actinotalea sp. | reverse complement strand
CCTCCAGCGCCTGCTCGCGACGGGCCCGGCCTGAGCGGCGGGGCGTCCCCGTCCGACCAGGGCGAGCAACGGTTCGCCGACGCCGACCCGCGGCAGGGTGTCGAACATCGGGTGAGGCGACGGTCGACGGTCGATCACGCCCGTAGTCGCGCAGCTTCGGTGGTGCCGAGCGAGGGGCTCGCCGGCCGGTCGGCGGCGTCACGAGTCCGACGCGGGCACCGCGCCGGTACGGGTTGCGCCGAGCGTCGCGAGGAGGGCCAGCCCGTCGGCCGCGGGTGTGCCGGGGGCGGCGCTGTAGGCGATGAAGACGAGCCCGGGCGGGGCGACGAGCTCCATGACGTCGTACTCCAGCGCCAAGACGCCTACCTCGGGATGGCGCAGGCGCTTGAGGCCGGTGCGGTGCAGGCGTACGTCGTGGGTGGCCCAGAGGGTGCGGAAGGTCTCGGAGCGGGTGGACAGCTCGCCGACGAGGTCGGACAGCGGCTTGTCGTAGGGGTTGTGCCCGGCGGCGCCGTGCAGTGCGGCGACGCAGTCGTGGGTGACCTGCTCCCAGTCGGGGTAGTAGTCGCGCGCTGAGGGGTCCAGGAAGGCATACCGGGCGCTGTTGGGTGCGGTGCCGGTGTGCTGGGCGAAGCGGTAGACGGGGCTGAGGAGCTCACGGGCCATGGCGTTGTCGGCCACGACGTCCATCCGGGAGTCGCGGACGTAGGCCGGTACGGTGGCCATCGCGTCCAGGACCCGCTGCAACGAGGCCTGCACGGCGGTGCGGGGAGCCGGGGTGCGGCGCCGGCGGGTGGACTGGTTCGCGGCGTGGGCGAGGTTGCGCAGGTGCAGCTGCTCGGCCTCGTCCAGGCGCAGCGCCGTGGCGATCGCGTCCAGGACCGCGTCGGAGGCGCCGGAGAGGTTCCCCCGCTCCAGGCGGGCGTAGTACTCCGAGGAGACGCCTGCCAGGACGGCGACCTCGTCACGGCGCAGCCCGGCGACCCGGCGTCGTCCGGTGCCGGCGGGGAGCCCGACGTCGGTCGGGTTCAGCCGGGCGCGACGGGAGCCGAGGAAGTCGCGCACCTCATCACGTGGGTCCATGCCTCGACGGTACGAGCGTGCGGGTCTGGTAGCCACGCACTCCCAGTGCACCCATAGCCAGGGCCTTCCACCCTCGGTGCACAGGTGGTGTCGTGGACGCACACCCACGGCGCCGACCAGCGCTGAGCAGCCGCGAGATGAAGGACCAGCCCATGCAGACAGTGACCCTGAACAACGGCGTCGGGATGCCGATCCTCGGCTTCGGCGTCTTCCAGGTCCCCGAGGAGGAGACCGAGCGCGTCGTCACCGACGCCCTTGCCACCGGCTACCGCCACCTGGACACCGCCGCCGCCTACGGCAACGAGGCAGCCGTCGGCCGAGCCATCAAGGCCAGCGGCATCGCCCGCGACGAGCTGTTCGTCACCACCAAGCTCTGGATCCACTCCGGCGGCGAGGAGGGCACGAAGCGCGCCTTCGACGCGTCGCTGCAGGCGCTCGGCCTGAACCACGTGGACCTGTACCTGATCCACCAGCCGCTGGGGGACGTCTACAGCTCCTGGCGAGCCATGCAGGACCTGCACCGCCAGGGCGCGATCCGGGCCATCGGAGTCTCCAA
Organism: uncultured Actinotalea sp.; assembly: GCA_963521045.1. GTDB lineage: Bacteria > Actinomycetota > Actinomycetes > Actinomycetales > Cellulomonadaceae > Actinotalea. The sequence goes on along the minus strand of CAUQTR010000290.1, from coordinate 2,078 downwards.
CTTCCACCCCGACCGGCTGGTGGACCTCCTGGAGCACAACGAGATCGCCCCGGCGGTGAACCAGATCGAGACCCACCCCTACCACCAGCGCACGACCGACCAGCAGGTCATGACCGAGCACGGGGTGCAGATCGAGTCATGGGGCCCGCTCGCCGAGGGCAAGAACGGCATCTTCAGCGACCCGGTCCTCACCGCCATCGGCCGGGCGCACGGCAAGTCCGTCGCCCAGGTCACGCTGCGCTGGCTCATCCAGCGCGGCGTCGTGGTCATCCCCAAGTCTTCCCGCCCGGAGCGCATGGCGGAGAACTTCGACGTCTTCGACTTCGAGCTCACCGTCGACGACATGGCGTCCATCGCCACCCTCGAGACCGGTGTCAGCGTCGCCTTCGACCACCGCGACCCCGCGATGGTCAGCTGGCTCAACAGCCGCCGGGCCGGCTGATGGACACGCGCACCCTCGGCCGCAGCGGCCTGCAGGTCTCCGCGCTCGGGCTGGGCTGCATGGGCCTGAGCCATGGCTACGGCGTCGCCGTCGACCACGAGGACGGGGTCGCGCTCATCCGTGCCGCCGTCGACCAGGGCGTCACCCTCTTCGACACCGCCCAGGTCTACGGGCCGTTCACCAACGAGGAGCTCGTCGGCGAAGCCCTCGCACCCGTGCGCGACCAGGTCGTCATCGCGACCAAGTTCGGGTTCTCCTTCGACGGCTCGACGTCCACCGGGCTCGACAGCCGCCCCGAGCACATCCGCGCCACCGTCGCGGACTCCCTGCGGCGCCTGGGTATCGAGTCCATCGATCTGCTGTACCAGCACCGCGTCGATCCCGTGGTCCCGATCGAGGATGTGGCGGGCACGGTGAAGGACCTGATCGCCGAGGGCAAGGTCAAGCGCTTCGGCCTCTCCGAGGCCGGCGTCTCCACCATCCGCCGCGCACACGCCGTCCAACCGGTCACCGCCCTGCAGAGCGAGTACTCACTCTTCTGGCGCGAGCCGGAGGCCGAGATCCTGCCGACGCTGATCGAGCTCGACATCGGATTCGTGCCGTTCAGCCCGCTCGGCAAGGGCTTCCTCACCGGCGCCATCACGAGTACCACCGCGTTCACCGACGGTGACCTGCGCAACTCCCTCCCGCGCTTCACCGAGGACGCCCGCGCCGCGAACCAGGCACTCGTCGACGCCGTCACGACCGTCGCCGCACGGCGCGGCGCCACCGCCGGCCAGGTCGCCCTCGCCTGGCTGCTCGCTCAGCACCCGTCCATCGCGCCCATTCCGGGCACCACCAAGCTGCACCGCGTGGCGGAGAACAACGCCGCCGTCGAGCTCGCGCTGACCGCAGCGGACATCGCCGAGCTCACCGAGGCATCCGACCGGGCCGACATCCAGGGAGCCCGGTACCCCGAGCACATGCAGAAGTGGATCGACCGCTGACCCGCACCTCGGAGCCCGCCCTGGGGCCGTCGGTCAGGCGGAGTAGCCGCCGTCGACCGGGACCACCACGCCCGTCACCTGGCTCGAGCGGTCGCTGAGCAGCCACGCGGCCGTGTCTGCGACCTCGGTCGGGGTCGCCGGCTTGCGCAGCGGGATCATGCCGATCCGCTTCGCGACCGCCTCCGGGTCGTCCTCGCGCCACTTGATCAGCATCGGCGTCTCGGTGGCGCCCGGGGCGACGACGTTGACCCGGATCCGCTCCGGACCGTTGTCGTGCGCCGCCGTGCGGCTCAGGCCGATGACCGCGTGCTTCGACGCCTGGTAGGCGCCGAGGCCGGTGCTCCCGCGGAACCCGCCGACGCTCGAGGTGTTGACGATGGCGCCGCCGTGACCCTGGGCGCGGAGCACCCGGATCTCCTCGCGCAGGCACAGCCACATGCCCTTGACGTTGACTGCCATGAGCCGGTCGAAGTCCTCCTCGGCGACCTCGTCCAGGCGACCCAGCTGGTTGATCCCCGCATTGTTGAAGGCGCCGTCGAGCCGGCCGAACCGCTCGACCGTCGCGCTGACGAACCGGGCGACGTCCGCCGCGACCGCCACGTCCCCGGCGACGACGCCGGCGTCGTGCCCGGCGTCGGCGAGCTCGGCGG
>CAUQTR010000289.1:0-3726 GCA_963521045.1 uncultured Actinotalea sp. | reverse complement strand
GCCCGGGAGGCCGCCCCGACGCTCGCCGAGCGCGAGGCCGTCTCGGCGGCCGTGGCGTCGCTCGCCGCCCGCTCCGTCCGGGCCGCGTGGCTCCGCGACGAGACCGCGCGCATCCCGTTCTGAGGCTCGACCCTGATCCTCGGCGTCGCGGCCCGGTAGCCACCCACCCGGGGTTAAGCGTTGTCAATACCTGTGGACAACTGTGGAGAACCTCGGGGGTGTCGAGTCCACGGCCTAGACTGCGGATAGCACGACGGCCCTCTCGGTAGGGCAGTCTGCCGCTCCGGGAAGGCCGTCGATCACTCAGTTGGCTCCTGAGGTCTTCGATGGTATCCCGAAGTTGACCCGAGGTTGCTCTTAGGTTGCCCCTGGGTCTGCGGAGCGGTGCCCGGCGCGTGCGTCGGGGTGCTTCCTCAGGGGATACAAGGAGATGAGTTACATGCTCGAAGAGTCACCACGGCTGACCTGTCGCACGATCCGCACACCCTCCGGCGAAGTTCGCCTGTACGTCGTCACGGAGACGAACCGCCGCGAGCGGCCGGGGCTCGACGCCCTGACGCGACCGGAGGCATAGCGGTAGCGGCAGGCGGGCACTAGGAGCCCCGCTCCTCCACATCGGAGGGGCGGGGCTCTTCGTCGTTTACACGCCTCGCGCGCTCCGTTCCTGTGCCTCAGCCCACGCCGCCACCTGTGCCGGTCGGGGGAGGGCCAGACGGACGACGGGCGCCCCGCTGAGCACCTCCACCGAACCCGGCACGACGACGTAGGCGCCCAGCCCCCACGCCTGGCGGAGCGCCTCACGCATCGCCTCTCCACCGCCGTTGACCCAGCCCAGGCGGGCACCGTCGAGGTAGACGGCCACGGCGCCGGGCCAGTCCGGCGGGGGCGCCTCCGTACCGAGCGCCACCTCCACGGCCCCGCCCGCTTGTGCCCACGGGGCGCCCGCGAGCGGCGGCGTGCCTTGCACGAGGCGCGCCGCGGTCCCAGACAGCCGGACCGGCCTCATCGGCTGCGCACTGCGATGGCCGCGTCGACGAGGTCAGCGAACTCCCAATCGTCGACGGCGTCCCCTATGAGTGCCTGTACCGCCGCCGCGGTCTCCGCGATGATGCTCTCCACGTCAGGTCCTCCTAGTCAGGTCTGGCGAGGCCCTGGCCGGTGAGCGCTACCTCCCGGCCGGGGCCGCCCGGCGTCTGCGGGCGTGCCGATCTCATCGCCGCCGACCCGCCCTGACAAGGGACCTGCGGGAAGTTCACCACCCGCCGTGAGGCGCCTCGCGCGACGCCTCCCTCTTCAACTTGCGCTCCCGTCCCGCCGCTCGATTGCAGCCCGTGCCCCTTCGGGAAGCGATTGGAAGAGCGCCTCGACGGTGGCCGCTCGCACGATCACCTGCTCGACGATGAGGTTCGTCAACGCGAATAAGGCGGGCACCAAGTTCGCGTCCTCGTCGACATCGATCTTTCCTGGGTGGACGGCGTTGTTGCCGATGACACGGACGACGTCCATCGCACGGGACACGTCGGGGTTGAGCCCTCGTTGCGAGAGGCGGCCGATCTTGTCGTGTAGTGAGCCCGCCCCCGGATCTAGGCCGTCGACGAGCACTTGCAGTGCAAGCCTGAGAAGAGCCGCGGCGCTGCGAGGAGATACAGCCGACACGTCGCGTGCCTCCTCATAGAGGGCGCGCACGTCCTCAGGCATGCCCTCTAGCGGGGCGCCACCGCTACGCACTCCCTGGGGAACGACCAACTGCTCGTGGAACCACATGCTCCAGGCCCCGCAGTGACTGCACCGCGCGGCCTGGAACTCCTCCTGTGGGTTGGACGTGCCCTGCCACCGCAGGTAGACCCTGGACCAGGACTGGGCGGCGTACGCATCGCACACGGGACAGTCGAATGCCGACGCGCGGAGCGCAGGAGGCTTGCTGGACATGTCGGCGATGCTACGGCGCGGGTCGTTTCAGATGTGTCATCATCAAGGCCCGGCACGCCCGCGTTGAGCGCGATGAGCATGTCGAGGCTCTCCGCCTCGCGGACCTCGCCCACGACGATGCGGCTCGGCCGCATCCGCAGCGCCTCCTTCACCAGGCGGCGCAACGTGATCTCGCCCGTGCCCTCGAGGCTCGGCTGCCGGCACTGCAGCGCGACGACGTCGCGGTGACCGAGCCGCAGCTCGAAGACCTCCTCGCACGTGATGACCCGCTCGCGCGCGGGGACGGAGCCGGCCAGGGCGTTGAGCATGGTCGTCTTGCCGGCCTGCGTCGCGCCGGAGACCAGGACGTTCAGACCCGCCGCGACCGCGGCGCCGAGGAAGCGCGCGGCGGTCGGCGTGAGCGAGCCCAGCGCCACGAGGTCGTCGAGGTGGCCGGCCCGCACCACGTACTTGCGGATGTTGACGGCCCAGGTCGAGCGCGTGACGTCGGGGATCGCCACGTGCAGGCGCTCGCCGCCCGGCAGCGCGGCGTCGACGAACGGGCTCGACAGGTCGAGCCGCCGGCCGGACACCTTGAGCATCTGCTCGACGAGGTCGCGGACCTGGGACTCGGTGAGGATGGTCGTCGTGAGCTCCGGCTCACCGCGGCGCGCGACGAACACCTGCTCGGGGGAGTTGATCCAGATCTCCTCGACGTCGTCGTCGTCGAGGTACTGCTGCAGCGGTCCGAGGCCCGCGACGGCATCGACCACGGACTTGGTCGCCGCCGTCGCGTCGGCGAGCGGCGGCACGTGCCCGCGGACGGAGCGCTCGTCGTAGTCGGCGACGGCGTCACGAACGAGGTCGCGCAGCCCCGCGGTGTCCCGCAGCGGGTCGAGCCCACGGCGGCGGATGAGCTCGCGCACCTCCTGCTCGAGCAGCACGACGCCGTCCATCGCACCCCCTCGCGCCCCCGCGGCACGTGCCGGGCCGGCCACGCGCTGCGGCAGAGCATAGGGGAGCGAACCCGGACAGATCTCCGGCCTGTGGATACCCGTTCAGGTGAACCTCGGCGCGGGCGGTGGGCGCACGCGGCACACCGCGGCGCGGTCAGGGCGTCGTGCTCCGCCGTCGCACCAACGCTGGCGTCCGGGCGTCGATCGTGATGAGGTCGTGCCCCGGCACCGGACAGGAGGCTCGATGGACCACGCGGGTGCGTTGCTCCAGGACGGGTTCGAGCGGGTGCGTCAGGTGGTGAGCGCCGTCCTCGACGCCGCGGACGACGGCGACCTGGTCAGGCGCCCGTCCGGCGACGGGCCGCCGCCCAACACCGTGGCGTGGCTCGTGTGGCACCTGACGCGCGTGCAGGACGACCACGTCGCCAAGGCCTTCGAGCGGGAGCAGGTGTGGGAGACCGGCGGCTGGGCGGACCGGCTGGGGCTCCCGTTCGGCCTCGGCGACCTCGGTTTCGGCCACGCCCCGGACGACGTCGCGGCCGTCGTCGCGAGCGGCGCGGACCTGCGGGCGTACCACGAGGCGGTGCACCGCCGGACCCGCGAGTGCCTGTCCGGCATGAGCGCAGCCGACCTGGACCGCGTCGTCGACCGCTCGTGGGACCCGCCGGTCACGCTGGGCGTGCGCCTCATGAGCGTGCTGTCCGACGACCTCCAGCACGCCGGCCAGGCCGCCTACGTCCTGGGCCTGCTCGGCGAGGACCTCGGACCGACCGGGGCCGGCTGAGGCACCCGACCGGCCGCCCGGGAACCGCACCCAGGGCGCACGTCAGCCGGCGAGGCCGGCCCGCGCGAGCTCCAGGGC
>CAUQTR010000288.1:0-3736 GCA_963521045.1 uncultured Actinotalea sp. | reverse complement strand
GGGGGGGGGACTGCGGGGCGACTTGAGCCCGGGGGCGCGGCCCGACCCGGGGCGCCCGGCGTCTCCCCGGCCCTCCGGGGCCCCGTGCTCCGACGCCGGCTCGTGCGCGTCGTGGCCCTCGCCCTGGTGCTCCTGCTGGCCTGGCCCATCGGGCTCGTGCTCTGGGCGAACGGCCGCATCCAGCACGTGGGCGCGCTCTCGGCGGCGGCTGAGACGCCAGGGACGACCTACCTGCTCGCCGGCTCGGACGAGCGCTCCGCGGAGGAGGCCGACGGTACCGAGGGTGCCCGGACGGACACGATCCTGCTGCTCCACGACCCCGTGAGCGGACCCACGGCTCTCATCAGCCTGCCCCGCGACACGTACGCACAGATCCCCGGATACGACTCGGGCAAGCTCAACGCGGCCTACGCGTACGGCGGCCCGCAGCTCCTGGTCCAGTCGGTCGAGCTCCTCACCGGGCTGACCGTCGACCACTACGTCGAGGTCGGGTTCGACGGGGTGGAGGGCGTCGTCGACGCCCTCGGCGGGGTCGAGCTGTGCTCGGACCTCGTGGTCACGGACGAGGTCAGCGGGTTCAGCTGGCCGGGTGGCTGCCACACGGTGCCCGGCGACCAGGCGATGCTCTTCGCCCGCATGCGCTACGCGGACCCGCAGGGGGACATCGGCCGCGCGCTGCGCCAGCGCGAGCTCATCCGCTCCGTCGTGTCGACCGCCGCGAACCCGTCCCTGCTCCTGCGCCCGGACCGCCAGGTCTCGCTCGTCCGGGCGGGGACCGACGCGCTCACGGTCGACACCGCGTCGGGGATCCTCGACATGGGCCGCCTGGCGCTGGCGTTCCGGTCCGCGAACGGCCCGGCGGGCATCACCGGGACGCCGCCGATCAGCAACGTCGACTACCGGCCCGGCGGTGCCGGGTCCACGGTGCTGCTCGACCCCGACCTCACGCCGACCTTCTTCCAGCAGATCCGCGACGGCGCGCTGCCGGCGGGCCCGGTCGGGGGAATGCCCGGATTCTGACGCGCGGCGTCCGCCGCGCCAGTCGCCGCAGGGCATCCACACACGATCTCCACGAGATCACCTCGGCGGCGACCCCGGTCGCCCCTTCCATGCGCACGGGGCCTCCCTATGCTCGACTCCTGTGACCCATGCCGCTGCACCTCAGCCGCGCCACGCCCAGCGGGCCGTGCGCACGGCGCGCCACGCGCGCTCTGGGGGCCGGCACCGCCTGCGTGCGACGGCACTGGCCGCCACGGCCGCCATGGCGTTCGTCGGCACGGCGGGTGTCACCGCCTACGCCCAGCTGCAGGGCAACATCGAGACGCACGACATCAGCGCTCTGCTCAACGACCGACCCGAACCGATGCCGGAGCCCACGCAGGAGGTCCCGGGGGACCCGGCCGCCGGCGCACCCTTGAACATCCTCGTGATGGGCTCCGACGCCCGCACGGGTGAGTACCTCGAGGCCGAGGGCGACGTCGACGGGATGCGGTCGGACACGACGTTCCTCGTCCACCTCTCCGCCGACCGCTCGCGGGTGGACGTGATCAACATCCCGCGCGACCTCCTGGTCGACATCCCGGCGTGCGCACTGTCCGACGGCTCCCAGAGCTCCCCCCAGAACGACGCGATGTTCAACAGCGCGTTCTCGACCGGTGGCCGGGACGGCGTCGTCCCGTACGCTGCCGCGTGCACGATCGGCACGTTCGAGCAGATGGCCGGGTTCCGCGTCGACGACTACGTCGTGGTGGACTTCGCCGGCTTCGTGGACATGGTCGACGCCCTGGGCGGCATCGACGTGTGCGTGCCCGAGCCGGTAGACGACACGGACTACACCGGGCTCGTCCTGAACGCCGGTCCGCAGCCCCTCCTCGGCGAGCAGGCCTTCCTCTACGCCCGGGTGCGGCACGGTGTCGGTGACGGCAGCGACATCGGTCGCATCGAGCGTCAGCAGCTCGTCGTCGGGGCGATGGTGCGACAGCTCCTGTCGAAGAACCTGCTCACCGACCTGCCCGCTCTCTACGGCTTCCTCAACGCCGCCACCTCGTCGCTGACGGCGGGCCCGACCGTCGGGCAGATCCCCACCCTCGCCGGCGTGGGGAACGCGATGCGGAACGTGGACGCCGGCGCCGTCTCCTTCGTCACGGTGCCGTTCGACTGGGCCGGCGCGCGCGTCAAGCCGAACGCGGCCTCAGCGGAGCTCTGGGCCGCCGTGGCCGCCGACCAGCCCGTGAACCCGCAGCCCGTGGAGGTCCCCGCTGCGGACGGCACCTCCACGCCAGCCGTCCCGCCCGCGGACGCCACCGTCCCGGACCCGGGGACAACCGAGCCGGTGCCGCCACCGACGACACCCGAGCTGCCGTGGCAGCCGACGACGGCGGAGCAGGGCACCTCCTGCTGAAGGCCGTCCGGGTGCCGGTCCCGGCCCTCGGCGCTCCGGCCCTCGGTGCTCCGGCCCTCGGTGCTCCGGTGCTCGGTGCTCCGGTGCCGTGCCCTCAGCGCTCCGGAGCCGCCGCCGACGAGCGGTCGGACGCCGGACCGGACGTCGCGGACCGGGCCGCCACGACCGGGGACGGCTGCGGCTGGAACGCCCGTAGCCGGCCCCGGATCGCCATCGCCGGGCGCTCGACGAGGTGCCAGGACCCGAACGCGAGGCACGCGGACACGAGCACCACGAGGAGCACGTCGACCGCGACCGGCAGCACCCCGGCCGTCAGCACGAGGAGCTGCTGCACGGGGAAGGCCCACAGGTACATGCCGTAGGAGAGGTCGCCGAAGCGGGCCGCCCGACGCACGCCGGGCCACGAAGCGAGACCGACCGACAGCACGACGTACGGCACCGCGAGCCACGACAGCCACAGGGCCCCCTGCGGTCCGAGCACCGGCGCCACGGCGGCGCACACCGCGGCGACGACCACAGCGGCGCGCCAGTCGAGCGCGCGCCACGGCAGGTAGAGGCGGGCGAGGGCGGCGACGCCGAAGTACACCCACACCTCTCCCGCAGCCGACAGGCTCGACCCGGCGATCTGCACGTCGCCCGCGACGGCGAGCACGAGCCCGCCGGCCGTGAAGACGACGAGCCCCACCGTCTGCCAGCGCCGCGCCAGGAGACCCAGGGCGAGCACGGCGGCGTAGCAGATCACCTCGGCCCGCAGCGTCCACAGCGAGCCGTTGACGACGCCCGGGTACGGCACGGTCTCGAAGACGCCCGGCAACCCGTCCGCCGGGAGCATCACGAGGTTCACCAGGTAGCGCCACGTCTGCCCCGAGGCGGCGTAGTCCTCGAGTCGTAGCACGGTCACGACCGGCCCGAGCACCAGCACCGACACGAGGACCACGACCCAGAGCAGCGGCAGGATGCGCAACGCCCGGCTCCAGACGAACTGGGGGACGGAGCGCGACCGTTCCCAGCTCCCGGTGATGAGCCACCCGCTGATCGCGAAGAACACCGCGACGCCGAGGTAGTGCGGGTGGATCCCGGCCACGCCCCACAGCTCGCCCGGCCGGCCGGTGAGCACGTACGAATGCCCCACCACGACCGCGACGGCGGCGACGAGCCGGAGTGCGTCGAAGTTGTTGTGCCGCCGGGCGAGATCGAGCCCGAGCGGCTCGGGGGACGCAGAGCTCACTGCCCGCTCCTCCCGCCACGACACGGCAGCCCCGCCGGGCGCCCGGCGGCCATGCTACTGCCGGGCAGCTGACGGCAGCCCGACGGCGCGCGTGCCCAGGCCCGCGC
>CAUQTR010000287.1:0-3747 GCA_963521045.1 uncultured Actinotalea sp. | reverse complement strand
CGCACGTGCCGCGGACGTGCCGCTCGGCTCGACCACCTACCACTTCGCCTCGCTCGACGCCCTCCTCGCCGAGGCGTTCGCGCTGCACGCGGACGCCGTCGCGAGCCGGCTGGAGGCGCGCATCGCCGCGGCGACGGACCGGGCGTCCGCGCTCGAGGCGCTCGTCGAGCACGTCGACGGCGACCTGCTCGGCGCACAGCGCGACCTGGTGCTCACGGTCGAGCTCTACGTCGCGGCGGCACGCACCCCCGCGCTGCGGACCGTCACCGAGGCGTGGATGCGTCGCAGCCGGGCGGCGCTCGAACGACACCTGGACGCCGTCACGGCTCGCGAGCTCGACGCCCTCGTCGAAGGGCTCGTGCTGCACAGCGCCCTGTCGACCGACCCGATGACGCGCGAGCAGGTCGCGCACGCGCTCCACCGCCTCGCTGGCTGACGGCCCCGGCGCCTCAGGGGTGCAGGGCCTGGAACTCCGCCTCCGCGGCGACGTCGTCGTCCACGTCGAGGCGCAGGTGCGCGAGGACGGTCTGCAGGACGCGCAGCACGGCCGAGCCGCGCTCGCCCCAGCTCGACAGGTAGGAGTACTGCCACCACCAGAGGGCCTCGATGACCTGGCCCGCCTCGTAGTGGCGCAGGCCCTGCGCGAGCGCGCTCGCGATGAGCACGAGGTCGCCCGACGCCGTGGAGGTGACGATCTCCCCGCCGAGGACGGGGTCGTCGACCTCGGAGTAGTCGTCGATGCCGTCGAACACGTTCTCCAGCGCGGCGCGCAGGGGGTCCAGGTCGGGGTCGGGGCCGAGGTCCGGCTCGAACCGCTCGGCCGGCACGACGTCGACCATCGCACCGAGCCGGGCGCCGCGCGCGAGCACGTCGGAGACGGCGAGGAGCAGCAGCGCGATGGCGGCGTCGGGGTTGGCGTTCGCCGCGACCTCGGTGACGGTGGTGAGGAACGCGCGGGACTCCTGGGCGACCGAGTCGGCCACCTCGCGCAGGTCCGCGGGCGCGTTGGCGGGCACGTCGACCCGCTCGTCGGGTCCAGGCTGTCTCGGGATCACGGGCATGTCAGGCACTGATCTGCCTCCGTCCTTCGAAGGCCCGCCCCAGCGTGACCTCATCGGCGTACTCCAGGTCCCCCCCGACCGGCAGCCCGGAGGCAAGACGCGTGACCTTCAGCCCCATGGGGACCAGCAGCCGCGCGAGATAGGTCGACGTCGCCTCGCCCTCGACGTTCGGGTCGGTCGCGAGGATGACCTCGGTGACCGTGCCGTCCGCGAGGCGCGTCATGAGCTCCTTGATCCGCAGGTCGTCCGGACCGACGTTGTCGATGGGGTTGATGGCCCCGCCGAGCACGTGGTACCTGCCGCGGAACTCGCGCGTGCGCTCGATCGCGACGACGTCCTTGGGCTCCTCGACCACGCAGATCGTGGCGACCGAGCGGCGCGGGTCGCGGCACACGCGGCACAGCTCCTCTTGCGAGACGTTGCCGCAGACGGTGCAGAACTGGACGCGCAGCTTGACCTCGGTGAGGGCGTCGGCCAGGCGGCGGACGTCGGCCGGGTCGGCGGCGAGCAGGTGGAACGCGATGCGCTGGGCACTCTTCGGACCGACCCCGGGCAACCGCCCGAGCTCGTCGATCAGGTCTTGGACCGCGCCCTCATACACCCTGTCAGCCTACGGCGTGGGGCTGCACCCGGCCGCGGCGCCGCGCACGGCGGGCGACGGGTTGACCAGAGGGTGGACGCCCGGGCCGCGGTCCGTGGACACGCGGCCCGGACGCCACGAGGTGCTCGGTCAGACCGCCACGGCGAACCGGTGGCCGAGGATCTCCTGCGTCCGCTCCCACAGCGCGCGGGCCGTCGCCTCGTCGCGTGCGGTCCGGGAGGGGCGGCGCACCTTCGGGTAGCCCTTGACGCTGGCGAACCCGTCGGGCCCGACGTACGAGCCCCCCGGGACGTCCTGCGTGGCCGCGTAGAGCGTCGGCAGCGCACCCTGCTCGACGTCGTTGAGCAGGCGCCCGAGGGAGTTGATGCGCCCCGTCAGGCCGCCGGCGTGGGACGCGAGCGTCGTCCGGGCGATGCCCGGGTGGGCGGCGATCGAGCGGACCCGGCTCCCGGCGGCCGCCAGCCGGCGCTGGAGCTCGTTGGAGAAGAGCACCACGGCGAGCTTCGAGTCGGCGTAGGCGGCCAGGTCGTCGTACTTCCGGCTGCGCCAGTCGAGGTCGTCGAGGCGCACGTGGCCGGTCCGGTGCAGCTGGGAGGACAGCGAGACGACGCGGTCGGTGAGGTGCGGCAGCAGCGCGCCGGTGAGCGCGACCGGGCCGAAGTAGTTCGTGGCCATCTGCCGCTCGAGCCCGTCGCTCGTCCAGGCGAGCGGGACCTGCATGATGCCCGCGTTGTTGACGAGGACGTCCAGCGGCCCGGTCCAGGCGTCGGCGAACGCACGGACGGAGGCGAGGCTCGAGACGTCGAGGTGACGCACCTCGACGTGGCCGGCCAGTCCGGCCATGGTACGGGCGACGTCGGCGCCCTTGGCTTCGTTGCGCACGGCCATCACGACGTGGGCGCCGGCTCGGACCAGCTCCCGCGTCGTCGGTACGCCGAGCCCGGCCGTCGCGCCGGTGACGACGAACGTCCTGCCGGACAGGTCGGGGAGGTCCGCTGCGGTCCACTTCTCGGTCATGAGTCTGCCTTCGTCGAGTCGGTTCAGGGTGCGTGCTGGACGCTAGGCGCGCCCACGACCAGGGGGAACGGCCCGCTGATCCACTGACCGACGGACAGTGGCTGCGGTCGTCCCCGCCGGTGGAGACTGCGGACATGGACAGCGCAGCACTCGCGGGGTTCCTGCGGTCCCGCAGGCAACGCCTGCAGCCGGAGGACCTCGGCATGCCCCGCGGCAGCCGCCGTCGTACCGCCGGGCTGCGCCGGGAGGAGGTCGCGGCGCAGGTCGGGATGTCCACCGACTACTACTCGCGGATCGAGCGCGGTCGCAGCCCCCAGCCGTCCGAGCAGATGGTGGCGGCGCTCGCCCGCGGCCTGCGCCTGTCGCTCGACGAGCGCGACCACCTGTTCCGCCTCGCCGGCTAGGACGCACCGCGGAGGGCGCTGCGCAGCGACCACGTCGACGTGGGCCTCATGCGGGTGATCGACCGGCTCGACGACACCCCGGCCGCGATCATCAGCGCGTTCGGCGAGACGCTCGTGCAGACGCGACCGGCCGTGGCGCTCCTCGGCGACCAGACCCGCCACCAGGGCCCGGCGCGCAGCGTCATCTACCGCTGGTTCACGGACGCCGACGAGCGGCGCATCTACCCGGTCGAGGACCACCCGATGCACACCCGCGTGCTCGCGTCGCAGCTGCGCCAGGTGCTCACACGCGAGGGTCCGCGCTCGCGCGCGGCGGAGCTCGTCGCCACGCTCCAGCAGCTCAGCCCCGAGTTCGTCGAGGTCTGGGCCGAGCACCCCGTGGGGTGGCGGTACAGCGAGGAGAAGCGGCTGGTCCACCCCGAGCTGGGCGAGCTCCGGCTGCACTGCCAGAGCCTCCTGGACCCGGAGCAGACCCAGACGCTGCTCGTCTTCACGGCCGTCCCGGGGAGCGAGAGCGCCGAGAAGCTCGAGCTCCTGTCGGTCATCGGCACGCTGAGCCTCAGCACCTGAGGGCCACCTCGGTGGCGACCAGCCCGGCGCGGCCCCGAGCGTCAGCCGGTGAGGGCCGGGCGTGCACGCCGGCGACGCGACGCCGGCCGCATGC
>CAUQTR010000286.1:0-3776 GCA_963521045.1 uncultured Actinotalea sp. | reverse complement strand
GTGTGGAGCCCGGACGGCACGAGGATCGCCTTCTGCGCGCCCGTCGACCCCGACGCCGGGCGGGACGAGGACGACGACGCACGCACCGCCCGCAGCAGCGCCCCGATCGTGGTCGACGGCCTCGACTACCTGGTCGACGGCGCCTGGTTCGTCCGGGGCACCCGGGGGCAGCTGCACGTGCTCGACCTGGGGACGGGCGACGTCGTCCAGCTCACGGACGGGGACGCGGACGCGGGCAGCCCCGCGTGGTCGCCGGACGGGGCGTCGATCGCGTTCACGACGAGGCCTGCCGGCGTCGACGACCTCACCTACCGGTCGGCGGTGCACGTCCTGGCGCCGTCCGACCCCGCGGCCGCGCCCCGCGTCGTCGCGTTCGCCGACGGCTACGCCGGCACGGTCTCCTACACGCCGGACGGCGAGCGGCTGCTGGTCGTCGGCTGGCAGGGCGACCCCGAGGGGCACGCCGGCCTCTTCGCCGTCGACCTGGGCTCCGGGGAGACGACGGAGCTGTCGGCGTCCCTCGACCGCAACGTCATGCCGGGCGCGCCCGCGTACCCGGGTGCGCTCCCCCAGGTCACCGCGTCGGGCGACGTCGTGTTCGCGATCCGCGACCGCGGGTGCACGCACCTGTACGCCGTCCCCCTGACGGGCGGGGCACCGCGACACGTCTTCGGCGCCGACGGCGAGGTGGTCAGCGGGCTGTCCGTGGCCGGGGACGCCGCGGCGGTCGCACTGGGGACGCCGACGTCGTTCGGGGAGATCGTGCAGCTCGACCTCGCGAGCGCGACGTCGACGACCCTCACCGCGCACGGGTCGGCGCCCGACGGGGCCGAGCTCTTCGTCCGCGAGCCCCGCGAGTTCACGATCGGCGACGGCACCGTCGTGCAGGGTTGGCTCGTCCGCGACCCCGGCCTCGAGGGCGCGTCGCCCCTGCTCGTGGACATCCACGGCGGTCCGCACAACGCGTGGAACGCGGCCGTCGACGAGATGCACGTCTTCCACCAGGAGCTCGCCGCGCGCGGGTGGACGGTCCTGCTGATCAACCCCCGCGGCAGCGACGGCTACGGCGCGGACTTCTGGAAGGGCGTGTACGGCGGGTGGGGCGTCGCCGACGCCCGCGACTTCCTCGAGCCGGTCGACCAGCTCGTGGCCGAGGGCCTCGCCGACGCCGACCGTCTGGCCGTCACCGGGTACAGCTACGGCGGCTACATGACCGCCTACCTCACCGGGCACGACGACCGGTTCGCGGCGGCCGTCGCGGGCGGCATCGTCTCGGACCTCGTGAGCATGGGCGGCTCGAGCGACGATGCCCACCTGCTCAACCTCCTCGAGATCGGCGTCATGCCGTGGGACTCGACCGGGCGGGACCGGCTCGCCGCGATGTCACCGCTGACGGCCGTGGACCGTGTCGCGACGCCGACCCTCGTCCTGCACGGGGAGAAGGACCTGCGGTGCCCGCTGGGGCAGGCCCAGCAGTGGCACTACGCCCTGCGTGAGCGCGGCGTGCCGACCCAGCTCGTCATCTACCCGGGTGGCAGCCACGTCTTCCCGCTGCTCGGCACCCCGAGCCACCGGCTGGACTACGCCCGGAGGGTCGTCGCGTGGGTCGAGCGCTACGCCGGCTCGGCCGGTGGGCCGCGGCCCGCGGCCGTCGACGCCGCGCACTGGCAGCGCCGCCTGGACACCCTCGCCGAGCGCCACGGCGTGCCCGGGGCGCAGCTCGGGATCCTGCGTCACTCCCCCGCCTCCCCCGACGAGGTGGTGGTCGTCGGGACCGGCACGCTCAACAAGAACCTGCCCGCGGGCTCCGCCCCGGTGACGCCGGACGCGGTCTTCCAGATCGGCTCGATCTCGAAGGTGTGGACGGCCACCGCGATCCTGCGACTGGTCGAGCAGGGCCGCTTCACGCTCGACACCCCGGTGCGCGAGATCGTCCCGGGCATCCGGCTCGTCAACGACGACCTCACCGCCGGGGTCACCGTGCGCCACCTGCTCACGCACACGAGCGGCATCGACGGCGACATCTTCACCGACACGGGTCGCGGGGACGACTGCCTCGAGAAGTACGTCGCGCTGCTGGCCGACGCGGCGCAGAACCACCCGCTCGGCGCGACCTGGTCGTACTGCAACTCCGGGTTCAGCCTGCTCGGCCGGATCATCGAGGTGGTGACGGGCAAGGTCTGGGACGAGGCGATGCGGGACCTCGTGTTCACCCCGCTCGGCCTGCCGCACACCGTGACGCT
Source organism: uncultured Actinotalea sp. (assembly GCA_963521045.1). GTDB lineage: Bacteria > Actinomycetota > Actinomycetes > Actinomycetales > Cellulomonadaceae > Actinotalea. Next base: position 1,533 of record CAUQTR010000286.1, on the reverse strand, counting down.
CCCGGAGGAGGCGATCCTGCGGGCGGCCGCCGTCGGGCACGTGGAGGACGACGGCGAGCAGGTCGTGACGCCCGCCTGGGCGCTGCCCCGGTCGCTCGGCCCAGCCGGGCTCATCACCGCGCGGGCCGCCGACGTCCTCGCGTTCGCGCGCCTGCACCTCGCGGGCGGCGTCGCGGCGGACGGCGAGCGCCTCCTCGGCGAGGACGCGGTGCGAGACATGCAGGCGTTCCACGTCGAGGTCCCCGACAAGCAGGTGCTCGGCGACTCGTGGGGCCTCGGCTGGATCCGGTTCGACTGGAACGGCGCCCGGCTCTACGGCCACGACGGCAACACCATCGGGCAGGCCGCCTTCCTGCGCATCCACCAGGAGTCGGGCGTCGCGGTGACCCTGCTGACCAACGGGGGCCACGCGCGCGACCTCTACCAGGACCTGTACCGCGAGATCTTCGCCGAGCTCGCCGGCATCGAGATGCAGCACCCGGTAGAGCCGCCCGCGGAGCCCGTGGACGTCGACGTCACGCCGTACCTCGGCGTCTACGAGCGGGAGTCCGTGCGCGAGGAGGTGCTCGTCGGCGACGACGGCCCCCTGCTGCGGACGACCGTGCTCGGCCCGCTCGCGGAGCTCGTCCCGGACCCCGTCGACGAGTACCCGCTCACCGCGCTGCGCGAGGGCGTCTACGCCCTGCGCGAGCCGGGGACCCAGACCTGGATGACCGCCACCTTCTACTCCCTCGACGGTGGGGAGCAGTACCTGCACTTCGGCGCCCGCGCGACGCCGAAGGTCACGAGCGACGCCTGATGGACGCCGCACCGCCCCTCGCCGGGGCCACCGCCGCGCCCGTGACCGGGGGCGCGCTCCTCGCCACGCTGCGCGAGCTCGTCGAGTGCGAGTCGCCGTCGGGCGACCTCGCGGCCGTCGCGCGGTCCGCCGACGTGGTCGCCCGGCTCGGCCAGGAGCTGCTGGGCCGGGCGCCCGACCGGGTCGAGCTCGGTGGCAGGTCCCACCTCGTCTGGCGGTCCTCGGCACCCACCTCGGTGCTGCTGCTGGCCCACCACGACACCGTGTGGCCGGTCGGGACGCTCGACCGGCACCCGTTCGCGGTGCGCGACGGGGTGCTCACGGGCCCGGGGTGCTTCGACATGAAGGCGGGCCTCGCGATGGCGCTGCACGCGGTCGCGGCCCTGGACGACCGGGACGGGGTCACCCTCCTCGTGACGGGCGACGAGGAGCTCGGCTCGCCGACCTCGCGTCCGCTCATCGAGGCGGAGGCCCGCGGTGCGCGCGCCGTGCTCGTGCTCGAGGCCTCGGCCGGCGGCGCGCTCAAGCTCGAGCGCAAGGGCGTGGCGCTCTACGACGTCGTCGTCGAGGGGCGTGCGGCGCACGCGGGGCTGGAGCCGCAGCACGGTGCCAACACCACCGTCGAGCTCGCGCACGTGACGCTCGCCGCGGCCGCGCTGGCCGACGACGTCGCGGGCACCACGGTCACGCCGACGGTGGCGACGTCCGGCACGACGACCAACACGGTCCCCGCT
>CAUQTR010000285.1:0-3777 GCA_963521045.1 uncultured Actinotalea sp. | reverse complement strand
GTACCGGGGTGGTGCAGGCCGAGCGGCCCCGTCCACACCCGCTGGTGGCGTGGTCGCGCCGGCGTGCCGGTGCGGCCGACGCCGTGGACGCCGGGCGCGGGCGTGCTGGACGGCGTCGTCACCGGCTGCCGGCCGTCATGAGCCCGACGTAGTGGTCGACGGCGTCGGCGGGCTCGCCGTCCGCGACGACCGAGCCCGCGTCGACCACCAGCACCCGGTCCGCCCTGCGCGCGGCCTCGAGGTCGTGCGTGACCTGGAGCAGCTGGACGTCGAGACCGTCGAGGAGCGCGTCGACCGTGCGGCGCCAGCGCAGGTCCAGCAGGGTGGTCGGCTCGTCGCACACGAGTACGGCCGGCTCGGTGGCGAGCACGGTGGCCAGCGCCAGCAGCTGCTTCTGCCCACCCGACAGCGCGTGCACGGGCACGTCCGCCCGCTCGCCGAGCCCGTACCTCGTGAGCACCTCCACGGCGCGAGCGGACCGCTCGGCGGCCGGCAGGCCGAGCCGCCGCAGCGACAGCGCGACGTCCTCGCGCGGTGTCGGCATGACGATCTGGGCGTCCGGGTCGGTGAACGTGAAGCCGACCCGCCGCCGCACGGCCGCCCCGTCGCGGAGGGTGTCGAGGCCGTCGACCCGCACCGCTCCGGCGGAGGGCAGCACGAGCCCGTTGACCAGGCGGGCGAGCGTCGACTTCCCGGACCCGTTGGCGCCCACGACAGCGATCCGGCGCTCGTCCAGACGCAGCGTGGTCGGCTCGAGAAGGGTGAGGATGCGCTCGCCGCCGGGGCCGTCGGCGCGAGCACCGGCACCCGTACTCGTGCCGGAGCCGGACGCGGACCCGGTGGCCCAGACCGTCACGGTCGCCTCGTCGAGCTCGATCACGTGCCGAGCCTACGGCGGCACGCGGAGCGCGCCGGTGCCGCGCGCGAGCGCCGGGCGACCACGTGGGCCCGGCTCAGCGGCGCCGGTCGAGCATGTCCGGGAAGGCGCGGAACACGGCCGACGCGACGAGCGCCGCGAGCACGTTCTTGATGACGTCACCCGGCAGGAAGACGGCGCCGGTCGTGATCGCCTCCTGCGGGCCCATGCCGAGCCGTGCGCCCATGACGGCGATGCCGATCGGGTGGATGAAGACCAGGCTGCCGGCGGTGGCGCTCGCCCAGAGCGCCACCGGACGCAGCGCGGGCCGCACCCGCACGGCGCGCGAGGCGAGCAGCCCTGCCAGCGCCGCGGCCAGCGGGAACGCGAGGAGGTAGCCGAGCGACACCTTGCCGAACGTGGCCAGGCCGCCCGTGCCCTCGGAGAAGACGGGGATGCCGGCGAAGCCGACTGCGAGGTAGAGCAGCACGGCGAGCCCGCCTCGTACCGGCCCGAGCACGAGGCCCGCGAGCATGACGCCGAAGGTCTGCAGCGTGATCGGCACCGCCATGCCGGGCAGGGTGATGCCCGGCAGGAGCGCGCACACGGCGATGAACGCCGCGAAGGTCGCGACGAGTGCGACGTCGGTGGCGGTCGACGAGCGGACGGCCGGCAGCGGCCGCTCGTCGGGCAGGCCGGAGTCGGGCAGAGCGGCGTCGGGGGTGTGGGCCATGAGGTCCTCCGGGTCTCGGCGCACCGGCGGCAACCGGCGCCACCGGCCGCTCGGCCGGCGCGAGCCTGGCGCGCACCGTCGGATGGTCGGCGGCGGCGTCGGGCGTCTCGCGACGCCCGCCCAGGTCGGTCGTCACGCTAGCCGGTCGTAGGATGGGTGGCGTTTGTGCCCGCCCACAAGGCGGCCGGGCGCCTGTCGGAGGAAACCTCAGTGATCACCGCCCATGACGTCGAGCTGCGTGTCGGCGTCCGCGTCCTGCTCGAGAAGGCCTCCTTCCGCATCGGCCCGGGTGACCGGATCGGCCTCGTCGGCCGCAACGGCGCGGGCAAGACCACCCTGACGCGGGTGCTCGCGGGCGAGGGGCAGCCGACGTCGGGCCAGGTCGTCCGCGGTGAGGTGGGCTACCTGCCGCAGGACCCGCGGACCGGTGATCTCGAGGTCGTCGCGATGGACCGGATCCTGTCCGCGCGCGGCCTCGACGAGGTCGTGCGGCGCATGCGCTCCACCGAGGGCGAGATGGCGAGCGCCGACGACGCGACGCGCGACGCCGCCATGGAGCGGTACTCGAAGCTCGAGGCCCGGTTCACGGCGGCCGGCGGCTACGCGGCCGAGAGCGAGGCCGGCCGGATCGCGTCCAACCTCGGGCTCGCCGAGCGCATCCTCGCGCAGCCCCTGCGCACGCTCTCGGGCGGGCAGCGCCGCCGGGTCGAGCTGGCACGGATCCTCTTCTCCGGCGCCGACACGCTCCTCCTCGACGAGCCGACCAACCACCTCGACGCCGACTCGATCGTCTGGCTGCGCGACTACCTCGGCTCGTACTCGGGCGGGTTCCTCGTCATCAGCCACGACGTCGACCTCGTGCGGCAGACCGTCAACAAGGTGTTCCACCTGGACGCCAACCGCGCCGAGCTCGACCAGTACAACCTCGGCTGGGACGCCTACCTCGCCCAGCGCGAGACGGACGAGCGCCGCCGCAAGCGGGAACGCGCGAACGCCGAGAAGAAGGCGCACGTGCTGCTCGCCCAGGCGGACAAGATGCGCGCCAAGGCGACCAAGGCGACCGCCGCGCAGAACATGGCCCGCCGGGCTGAGCGCCTGCTGTCCGGGCTCGAGTCGGAGCGCGTGTCCGACAAGGTCGCGCGCCTGCGGTTCCCGGACCCGGCGCCGTGCGGCCGCACGCCGCTCACGGCGACCGGGCTGAGCAAGTCCTACGGGTCGCTGGAGGTGTTCACCGACGTCGACCTCGCGATCGACCGGGGGAGCCGCGTCGTCATCCTCGGCCTCAACGGCGCGGGCAAGACGACGCTGCTGCGCCTGCTGGCGGGCGTCGAGAAGGCCGACACGGGCGAGGTCGTGCCCGGTCACGGGCTCAAGCTGGGGTACTACGCGCAGGAGCACGAGACGCTCGACACCACGCTCACCGTGGTCGAGAACCTCCGCCACTCCGCGCCGGACCTGACCGACACGCAGGTGCGCTCCGTCCTGGGCTCGTTCCTGTTCTCGGGGGACGACGCCGACAAGCCGGTGCACGTGCTGTCCGGCGGCGAGAAGACGCGCCTCGCGCTCGCAGCCCTCGTGGTGTCGGCGGCGAACGTCCTGCTGCTCGACGAGCCGACCAACAACCTCGACCCGGCCAGTCGCGCCGAGGTGCTCGAGGCGCTGCGCGGGTACGCCGGCGCGGTGGTCATGGTGACGCACGACGAGGGCGCGGTCACGGCCCTCTCGCCCGAACGAGTGGTGCTCCTGCCCGATGGCGACGAAGATCTGTGGAACGACAGCTACGCGGACCTGATCTCGCTCGCGTGAGCTCGTCCGCCCGCCCGGCGCACGGCCGGACGGACGGGCGACGTCGGCCGGGCTCCCGTCCGGCTGACGGGTCGGACCGACCTGGGCCTGGAGGACGACGATGACTGCAAAGCTCCCCAAGGGGTCACGGATCACGGGCGAAGGGCGCCAGGACCTCGCGGCGTCGCTCGTCGAGCGCTACAACCGCGGTGAGAGCATCCGGTCGATGGCCGAGGACATCGGCCGGTCGTACGGCTTCGTGCACGGCGTGCTCGCCGAGCAGGGGGTGACGATGCGCACGCGCGGGGGCGCGACGCGTGGTGCGGCGGCCGAGGCCCGCCGCGCGGCGCTCAAGCCGAACCGCTCCTGACCCGTCGCGCCGCGGCCTGGCTCTCGGCGGCCT
>CAUQTR010000284.1:0-3782 GCA_963521045.1 uncultured Actinotalea sp. | reverse complement strand
GGCTCGTCGCGGAACGGCGCCGCCTGGACGGCCACCGCGAGCGCCACGACGACGACGGCTGCCGCCGAGGTGACGCCGCCGGTCCGCACCGCTCGACCCCGACGGACCCGCGCGAGCACGCGGTCCGGCGCGACGGGCTCGTCGGGGACGGGGGTGCGGTCCGAGAGGGCGCGGAGCCCTCGACCGAGGTCGTATCCCATGTCAGCGGGCTCCTTGGGGGCGGTGGTTCACGGGGACGACGTCGACGCCGTCCTCCGGCGGGTCCAGCGGTCCGAGGGACGCCTCGAGCTTCGACAGGGCGTTGCTGAGGTAGCGCTTGACGGTGCCGTCGGCGACACGCATCTGCCGGGCGATCTGCGGCACGGTGAGGTCGTCGTAGAAGCGCAGGACGGCGACGGTGCGCTCCTGGGGCGAGAGCACGCGCAGCGCGGCCTCGAGGTCGGCCGCCGCGTCCGTGCGACCTGCGTGGCCCACCTGGGACGCGGGCGTGGCGACCAGGTGCGCGCGTCGCGCGAAGGCGTGCCGGCGGCGGTGCTCGTCGACGGAGAGGGTCGCGATGGTCCGCCGGACGTACGCCTCGAGCTCGTCCGGGTCGAAGCCGCCGCGCATGCGCAGGAACACCTTGACCAGCGCGTCCTGGACGAGGTCCTGGGCCGCGGCGACGTCCCCGGTGTGGAGGACGGCGTACCGGGTCAGCGCGGGTCCGCGCTCGCGGACGAGCGCGACCATCGCGGCGTCCTGTGGTCGTGTCCGCACCGCGAGCTCCCCCTCGTCCGGCCCTTCTCGCGGGCCTTCACCACGATGACGGACCTGAGCCCCCGGAACGTTGTGGACGGCGCGGGTGAATCGTCCGCGGGTCCCGCGGGCGGCCCGGTGGGTCGTCCCGTCGGCGTCCCCGGGCGACTCCCGCTCGATCCCGTCGGCACCCCCGCGTGAGACACGGGTTCTCAGCACGTGGGCCGCTGTGCCATGATGCGCGGGTGACCCTCTTCACCCTCATTATCGAGTAGCGCGTTCGGCACACCCGCCGAACGCGCAGACCTCCCGTATCCCGGGGGGTCTTTTTGTTGGTCCGGGCACCACCCCCGTCCGTGCCGACACGTCGTTCGCACCGGCACCACCCCCGCCGGCAGCCTGGGTCACGCACGAGGCACGCGGACGACAGGAGCCACGGCTCCGCGGTCGCAGCACGACCAGCACGACCAGCACGCAGCTCCACCAGCCAGCACGACCGCCCGCGGGCGGCACGACCGAGATGAGCACTCCGTGGACCCCACGACGTTCGACGTCTACGACACGACGCTGCGCGACGGCGCCCAGCAGGAGGGGATGAACCTCTCGGTCGCCGACAAGCTCGCGATCGCGCCGCTGCTCGACGAGCTCGGTGTCGGGTTCATCGAGGGCGGCTGGCCCGGCGCGATCCCGAAGGACACGGAGTTCTTCAAGCGCGCGGCCAAGGAGCTCGACCTGAAGAACGCCGAGCTCGCGGCCTTCGGCTCGACGCGCAAGGCCGGCACGCGCGCGTCCGACGACGTCCAGGTGCGGGCGCTGCTCGACTCCGAGGCGCCCGTCGTCACGCTCGTCGCGAAGCACGACATCCGGCACGTCGAGCGCGCGCTGCGCACCACGGCCGAGGAGAACCTGGCGATGATCGCCGACACGGTCGCGTTCCTCGTGGGTGAGGGCCGGCGGGTCGTCGTCGACGCCGAGCACTTCTTCGACGGCTTCCGGTACGACGCCGACTACGCGCTCGCGGCGGTGCGGGCGGGCTTCGAGGCGGGCGCGGAGTGCGTCTGCCTGTGCGACACCAACGGCGGCATGCTGCCCGAGTGGGTGCACGAGACCGTCGTGCGCGTGCGCGCGGAGGTCGACGGTCGGCTCGGCATGCACGCGCACAACGACTCCGGGTGCGCCGTCGCGAACACGCTAGCCGCCGTCTCCGCGGGCGCGGTGCACGTGCAGGGCACGGTCAACGGCTACGGGGAGCGCACCGGCAACGCCGACCTGCTGACCGTGGTCGCGAACCTGCAGCTCAAGGGCGGTCGCGAGGTCCTCGCGGGGGGCGGGCTGCGCGACCTCACCCGGATCGCCCACGCGATCAGCGAGATCACGAACATCGCGCCGTTCGCCCGCCAGCCCTACGTGGGTGCGAGCGCGTTCGCGCACAAGGCCGGGCTGCACGCGAGCGCCATCAAGGTGGACCCCGACCTCTACCAGCACATCGAGCCGACGCTCATCGGCAACGACATGCGCATGCTCATCTCGGAGATGGCGGGCCGGGCGTCGATCGAGCTCAAGGGGCGTGAGCTCGGGTTCGACCTGGCGGGCCGTGCCGAGCTCCTCGCGCGGGTCACGGCCCGCGTCAAGGACGCCGAGGCCCAGGGCTACACCTACGACGCCGCCGATGCCTCGTTCGAGCTCCTGCTGCGTGAGGAGCTCGACGGCGCGCGCACGCGCTTCTTCGACACCGAGAGCTGGCGGGTCATCGTCGAGACGGTCCCGGGCAACCCGTCCGAGGCCAACGCGGAGGCGACGGTGAAGATGCACGTCGGCGGCGAGCGGGTGCTGGCCACGGGCGAGGGCAACGGCCCTGTCAACGCGCTCGACCACGCGCTGCGCAAGGCGCTCGCGCCGACGTACCCCGAGCTCGGCCGGTTCGAGCTCATCGACTTCAAGGTGCGGATCATGGACACGCAGCACGGCACGGACGCCGTGACGCGCGTGCTCGTCGAGACCATGGACACCGGCGGCGCGGAGACCACGTGGCGCACGGTCGGCGTCGGCCCGAACCTCGTCGAGGCGTCGTGGGAGGCGCTCGTGGACTCGGTGGTGTTCGGCCTGCTGCAGGCTGGCGTGCCGAACCGTTCCTAGCGATCCGGCAGACGGCCGCTCGACGCCGGTGGGCTCAGCCCTCGGCGGGTGCGCGCTCGTCGCCCGTGCAGCCCGGGTCGCCGGGCAGCAGGACGCGCACCCAGAGCTCGTGCGCGACGCCGTCCTGCGTGAACCGGTCACCCTGGCGTGCGCCGGCGAGCACGGGCTCGAGCGCCGCGGCGTCCTCGCCCGTGAGCGTGAGGCACGGAGCGCTCGTCAGCGCGACGGCCAGGGGCCACGGCACCTCCGCGGGCGCGACGTCGTCCGTGCGCGCCGGTGTGGGGGAGACCGCCATCACCGCGAAGCCCTCGGGCACGTAGGGGCCGGTCTCCTCGGCGGCCTCCACGCGCGCACGGACCGTCTCGACGAAGCCGGCGAGCGCCCGTCGGCCGTCGAGCTGGTCGTCCGTGAGGTTCTCGTCAGGGTCGCTCTCGAGGCCCAGGGCGTAGGCGTGGTGCTCGAGCACGGCCCCGTCGACACCGATCCGGACCGAGGTGCCGGGGGCGTCCGTGACCATGGGCATGCCGTAGTCCGGGGCCGCGTCGACCACGAGGCCGGCGTCCTGGGCCGCCGCGACGATCTCCTCGACCGCCTCGTCGTCGAGCTGGTGGTTGCGGAGGTTGGGGAGCAGGGAGCCGGGGTACTGGAGCGTGGTGGGTCCGGCCACGACGGCTCGACCGTCGGCGTCGAGGGTGATCTCGGCGACCTGCTGGAACGCCCAGCCCCTCGGGACGAAGCCCCCGCCCTGGCGCACCTGGACCAGGACCCCGTCCTCGTCGGCGAGAACGACCGGCTCGGACCCGTCGCCGTCAGGGCCTGAGCCACCGCCGGCCGGTGAGGAGCCGCCGAGGCTCGCGCACCCCGCGAGCACGAGGGCGAGCGTCCCGAGCGCCGCCGCACCGGTCGCGGAC
>CAUQTR010000283.1:0-3788 GCA_963521045.1 uncultured Actinotalea sp. | reverse complement strand
GCGCAGGAGGCCGTCACCGCGCCCGGCGCGGTCGACGACGGCGAGGCGCGGTCGGGGGACGTCGGCTCCGGACCCGCCGCGCTCTGGGCGCCCGCGGTGCGACGCCGGACCGCCGCGCTGTGGATCGTCTGGTTCGCCGTGAACTTCGCCTACTACGGGGCCTTCATCTGGTTGCCGTCGATCCTCGTCGCCGCGGGCTACACGCTCGTCCAGTCCTTCGGCTACACCCTCGTCATCACGCTCGCGCAGCTCCCCGGGTACGCCGTCGCGGCGGTGCTCATCGAGACGTGGGGCCGGCGGGCGACGCTCGCGACGTTCCTCGTCGGCTCGGCCGGCGCGGCCGCCCTCTTCGGTGCGGCAGGCAGCACGACGGCCGTGCTCGTCGCGGGCATGCTGCTCTCGTTCTTCAACCTGGGCGCCTGGGGCGCGCTGTACGCCGTGACCCCCGAGCTGTACCCGACCGTCCTGCGCGGCACGGGCTCGGGGTGGGCCGCGGGCTTCGGTCGCATCGCCTCGGTGCTCGCCCCGCTCTCGGTGCCGCCGCTGCTCGCAGCCGGTGGCGCGGGCCTGACCTTCGGGGTCTTCGCGGCCGCCTTCGTGCTCGCCGCCGGCGCCGCGCTCGCGCTGCCCGAGCTGCGGGGGACGGCACTGCAGGAGCGGGTCCGGACCGGCTGACGCGCGCGCGGCGCCATCGGAGCCCCGCGTCTGGCAGAATGGCCCGCTGTACCCGGCACGGACGGCCCCTCTACCCGCACGTCGCCGCGTCCCTCGGTCAGCACGCCCACCTACCCCACAGGCTCGGCGCGTGCGGACCACCCGCAGCAGAACCAGGAGAGACCACCACTGTGGCCGTCAAGATCCGTCTGAAGCGTCTCGGCAAGATCCGGGCGCCGTACTACCGTGTCGTCGTCGCCGACTCCCGCGCCAAGCGCGACGGGGCGGTCATCGAGGAGATCGGCAAGTACCACCCCACCGAGGAGCCCTCGCTCATCGAGATCATCTCGGACCGGGCGCAGTACTGGCTCTCCGTCGGCGCGCAGCCGACCGAGCAGGTGCTCGTGCTCCTCAAGATCACCGGTGACTGGCAGAAGTTCAAGGGCCTCCCCGGCACCGAGGGCACCCTGCGCGTCAAGGACAAGGCCGCCGGCACCGACGCGAGCGCGGCCGTCGCCGCGGCCGCTGACGCCGCCGAGAAGGCCAAGGCCAAGGCCGCCGAGAAGGACGCGGCGAAGAAGGCCGCGGCCGACGCCGCCGCTGCCGCGCCCGAGCCCGCCGCCGACGAGGTCGCGTCCGACGAGGCACCCGCCGAGGACCAGGCCTGATGCTCGCGGACTCCCTGGAGCACCTCGTCCGCGGCATCGTGGACCACCCGGACGACGTCCGGGTCACGGCGCGCTCGCTGCGTCGCGGAGAGCTCCTCGAGGTCCGGGTGCACCCGGAGGACCTCGGGCGCGTCATCGGGCGCAGCGGTCGCACGGCCCGCGCCCTGCGCACGGTCGTCGGCGCGCTGTCGGCCGACGGCGCCGTCCGGGTCGACGTCGTGGACGTCGACCGCCGCTGAACCGCGCTCCTCAGGCCCGGCCCCCTACCCTGGGGGCCGGGCCTGAGCCGCGCTCGGCCATCGATCACCAGCCGCCGCCTCGCGGCGCACGAAGGGGACACCCATGCAGCTCACGGTCGCGACGGTCGGCCGGGCCCACGGCCTGCGCGGCGAGGTGTCCCTCGACGTCCGCACCGACCTGCCCCAGGAGCGGTTCGCGGTGGGCACGGTCCTGGCGACGGTCCCGGCGGACGCCGGCCCGCTGACCCTCACGCGGACGCGCGAGCAGAACGGTCGTTGGTACGTCGCCTTCGCCGAGGTGGACGACCGGACCGCGGCCGAAGGGCTGCGCGGTGTCGAGCTCGTCGTGGACGTCGACGCATCCGACGAGGAGGACGCCTGGTACCCGTACGAGCTGACAGGGCTGCGCGCGGAGCTGGGCGACGGAACGGTCGTCGGTGAGGTCGTCGGCCTCGAGCACCTGCCCGCCCAGGACGCGCTCGTCGTGCGCGAGCCCGGTGGCGTGCGGACGCTCGTGCCGTTCGTCCGCGAGATCGTCCCCGTCGTCGACGTCGCAGGTGGCCGCGTCGTGCTCGCGCCCCCGCGCGGGCTGCTGGCGTCCGACCCGCTCGACGAGGCGGACGAGGCGGACGAGGCGGACGTGACCGATGCGGCGGACCGGGCGGACGAGGGCTGACGTGCGCGTCGACGTCGTCACGATCTTCCCGCAGTACCTCGCCGCCCTCGACCTGTCGCTCGTCGGCAAGGCGCGCGCGGCCGGCCTGCTCGACCTGCGGGTGCACGACCTGCGGTCGTGGACCACGGACCGGCACCGCACCGTGGACGACTCGCCCCTGGGTGGCGGGGCGGGCATGGTCATGCGCCCCGACGTCTGGGGGCTCGCCGTCGACGACGTGCTCGGGCTGGGCCCCGACGCACCGGGCGTCGACGGCGGAGGCGCCCCGGCCGGTGAACAGCGGGCCGACGCGGAGCTCCTCATCCCGACGCCGTCTGGCGAGGTGTTCACGCAGCGCACCGCCGAGCGGCTCGCACGCGTCGACCACCTGGTGGTCGCGTGCGGTCGGTACGAGGGCATCGACGCGCGCGTCGCGGAGCACTACGGCGCCGCGGGGGTGCGCGTCACCGAGGTCTCGCTCGGCGACTACGTGCTCAACGGCGGCGAGGTCGCCGCGCTCGTGGTGGTCGAGGCGGTCACCCGCCTCCTGCCCGGCGTCGTCGGCAACCCGCACTCCCTCGTCGAGGAGTCCCACGGGGCCGCCGGCCTCCTCGAGTACCCCGTGTACACCCGGCCCCCGCAGTGGCGCGGGCACGAGGTGCCGGACGTCCTGCTGTCGGGGCACCACGCGAAGATCGAGCGCTGGCGCCGTGACCGGGCCCTCGAGCGCACCGCGGAGCGCCGTCCGGACCTCCTGCGCCGCCTCGCGCCGGACGCCCTGGACCGCGAGGACCGGGCTCTGCTCGGCCGCATCGGCTGGGGCGTGGGGCCGGACGGTCCCGAGCCGGGGCACGACGGCGGTTCGTGACGCCGCGCGGTGGTGTGGCAGACTGGTCCACCGGTACGTCCGCTGCGCCTCTGCCACAGGGGAGGCGGCCACCAGCATCTCCGCCGCCCGGCTCGTCCGCCGGCGGGACGTGCCCACCACCTGATCCGTCCTGGCAGCCCGGCTGCCCATCATGACGCGCCTGACCTGTGGCAGCGCGGGGGAGTGAACCCATGCACATTCTCGACTCGGTCGACGCGGCGTCGCTGCGCTCCGACATCCCGGACTTCCGCCCGGGCGACACGCTCAAGGTCAACGTCAAGGTCGTCGAGGGCAGCCGCTCCCGCATCCAGGCGTTCCAGGGTGTCGTCATCGCCCGCCAGGGCGGCGGCATCCGCGAGACGTTCACGGTCCGCAAGGTGAGCTTCGGCGTCGGCGTCGAGCGCACCTTCCCGGTGCACTCCCCGTCCCTCGACACGGTCGAGGTCGTGACGCGCGGCGACGTGCGTCGCGCGAAGCTGTACTACCTGCGCAAGCTGCGCGGCAAGAAGGCGAAGATCAAGGAGAAGCGCGAGACGCCGGCTCCCCGCTGAGCCGTCCCGCTCCTGCTCGACCGCTGTCCGCGACGGGCGGCCACCTCCGGGTGGCCGCCCGTCGTCGTCCGCCGGGCCGGTGCGGGCATGGCACCCTAGAGCGGTGACGTCCCGTGCCGACCCCGCCCCGCGCCGACCGGGCTCCTCGGACGC
>CAUQTR010000282.1:0-3792 GCA_963521045.1 uncultured Actinotalea sp. | reverse complement strand
GCTGCAGGCCGCCGGTGCGCTCTCGGGACGGTCCGACGTCGTGGCGGTCCCGCCGGGCGTCGACCTCGTGCGTGGCACGGCGCCCACGCCCCAGCCGGCACCGCGCGTGCCGCTGCGACGGCTCACGCTCGAGGGTGTCGACGCCGTGCACGACGACGGGACCGTCGGGGTGCAGGGGGTCGACCTCACCGTCGAGGCGGGTCAGCTCGTGCTCGTGACCGGCCGCGTCGGGGCGGGCAAGTCGAGCCTCCTGGCGGCGCTCGCGGGCCTGGTCGACCACGAGGGCAGCATCCGGTGGAACGGCTCCGAGGTCGACGACCCGCAGCTGTTCCTGCGACCCGGCCAGGTCGCCTACGTCGCGCAGGTACCGCGCGTGCTGTCCGGGACCTTCGCCGACAACATCCGGCTCGACCACGCGCGCGGCGTGGACGCGTCGGTGGACGACGCCCGCCTGCGCAGCGACGTCGACGACGCGGGTGGCCACGGAGCGCTCGTGGGGCACCGGGGTGTGCGGCTCTCCGGTGGGCAGGTCCAGCGGCTGGCCCTCGCGCGGGCGCTCGCCACGGAGGCCGAGCTGCTCGTCGCCGACGACGTGTCCTCCGCGCTCGACGCGCGCACCGAGGTCGAGGTCTGGGACGCGCTGCACCAGCGGGGCGTGACGGTCATCGGGGCGAGCTCGAAGCGCTCGGCACTCGCCCGCGCGGACCTCGTCGTCGTGCTCGACGAGGGACGCGTCGCGGCGACCGGTCGGTGGGAGGACCTGGCCGAGGACTGGGGCCACCTGGCGGGATGAGGCTGGGCCGGGCAGCTGCCCGGGCGAGCGACACCTGGCAGCCAGGCCGGGACTTCCGGCCGGCCCGAGAACCCTCAGGCCAAGCCCGCCCAGGCGAGCGCCGTGTCGACGAGCTCGACCCGTGGCACGCGGCGTGCCGGCTCATGCGTGAGCAGCACGTCGAGCGGCACCCATGCCGCCCGGTCCGTGCTGCCGCCCGTCGGCTCGTCGCGGAGCGTGCCACCGACGACGTCGGCGCTGTAGACGAGCCGGATCGCGTGCAGGTCGAGCGGCACGGGCTCGTCCGGTGCGACGACGTGCGGGATGCGGAGCGAGTCCACGCCCAGGAGCCGACCGAGCTCGACCTCGAGGCCGGTCTCCTCGCGGACCTCGCGCCGCGCGGCCTCCTCCGGGCTCTCGCCGAAGTCCAGGCCGCCCCCGGGCAGCGTCCAGCGCTGCTCACCCCGGTAGCCGGCGCTCAGGCGGCACAGCAGCACGGCGTCGTCGCGCACGCACCATGCGTAGCCGCCGACGCGCGTGCGGCGGACGACTCCCGCCGACTCCGGGGTGGGCCCGCCGGCGTCGGCGTCGGCCAGGGCACCTTCGGCGCCCTCGCCGCGAACCGCGGCCGAGACGGCGTCGTGCTGAGGGCTGGTCGTGCTCACGGGACCCGCGCGGTCCACTCCGGCGACGAGAACTTCGACGTCGCGAGCTCCTCGGCTCGCGCCCGCTCGGCCGGGGTGACCTCGCCGTCCACGGTCGCGTACCGGCCGCGGAAGTGGTCCTTGAACGCCTCGATGACGTCGGCCCGCGCCATCCCCGTCTGCGAGCGCAGCGGGTCGACGCGCTTGTTCGCGCTCTTGGTGCCCTTGTCGGACATCTTCTCGCGGCCGATGCGCAGCACCTCGAGCATCTTCGTCGCGTCGATGTCGTAGGCCATCGTCACGTGGTGCAGCACGGCGCCGTTGGCCATCCGCTTCTGGGCGGCGCCCGCGATCTTGCCGGCGGGCGAGGCGATGTCGTTGAGCGGCACGTAGGTCGCCGCGATGCCGAGCTCGTGCAGCGCCCCGATGACCCAGTCGTCGAGGAACGCGTAGGACCGCTCGAAGCTCAGCCCTTCGACGAGCGAGCCCGGCACGGTCAGCGAGTACGTGATGGTGTTCCCGGGCTCGATGAACATCGCGCCGCCACCCGAGATGCGCCGCACGACCGTGATGCCGTGGCGCTCGGCGCCCTCGGGATCCACCTCGTTGCGCAGCGACTGGAACGAGCCGATGACGACCGCCGGCGCACCCCACTCCCAGATCCGCAGCGTCGGGCGGCGCCGGCCCTCGCCCACCTCCTCCGCGAGCACCTGGTCGAGCGCCATGTGCATCGCGGGCGACTGCGCGCCCTCGTGCACGAGCTCGAACTCGTGGTCCTCCCAGCGGGACGCGTGCCCCAGAGCACGGCGCACCGCGACCGCGACCGCGTCGGCGCTGAACCCGACCATGGTGACGTCGTCGCCCAGGACGCTCGAGACGACCTGCGCGAGCTGCGCGACCGAGGCGCCCTCGGGCATGCCGAGCAGTGCCCCGTCGATGCTCTCGAGCGCCGAGTCGGGCTCGAGGAAGAAGTCCCCGCTCACCGCCGCCCGGCTGATCCGTCCGTCGGCGACCTCCAGGTCGACCGCCACGAGCTTGCCACCAGGGACCTTGTACTCTCCGCGCACCTGATCAACCTACGCCCGCCCCGACGGGCGCCGGGACCCGACCGCGCCTAGGTTCGTTGAAAGCGCAATCGACGGGAGGGCGGCATGACGGTCGACGAACGGCCCGAGCAGGCACGGCGCGAGCAGGCACGGCCCGAGCACACCCAGGGCGGGAGGTACACCGTGAGCGGCCAGGAGTACGAGCGGGACAGCCGCTACATCACCGACCGGATCACCGTCGACGCCCGCGACGGCTGGCCCGTCGAGGCCGGCCGGTACCGGCTCGTGGCCGCGCGGGCGTGCCCGTGGGCCAACCGGGCGATCATCGTGCGCCGCCTGCTCGGCCTGGAGGACGCCATCTCGCTCGGCCTGCCCGGCCCGACGCACGACGAGCGCTCCTGGACGTTCGACCTCGACCCGGACGGGCGCGACCCGGTGCTGGGCATCGAGCGGCTCCAGGAGGCCTACCTCACCCGCGACCCCGACTACCCGCGTGGCATCACCGTGCCGGCCCTGGTCGACGTGACGACCGGTGCCGTGGTCACCAACGACTTCGCGCAGATCACCCTCGACCTGTCGACGCAGTGGACCGCGCACCACCGTGCGGGCGCCCCCGACCTCTACCCCGAGCACCGCCGCGCGGAGATCGACGACGTCGCGCGGCACGTCTACACCGAGGTCAACAACGGCGTGTACCGGTGCGGCTTCGCCGGGACGCAGGACGCGTACGACGAGGCCTACACGCGGCTCTGGGCGGCGCTCGACCAGCTGGAGGAGCGCCTGACCGCCCAGCGCTACCTGGTCGGCGACACGATCACGGAGGCCGACGTCCGGCTGTTCACCACCCTCGTGCGGTTCGACGCGGTCTACCACGGGCACTTCAAGTGCAACCGGAACCGGCTCACCGAGATGCCGGCGCTCTGGGCCTACGCGCGCGACCTGTTCCGGACGCCCGGCTTCGGCGACACGGTCGACTTCGTCCAGATCAAGCAGCACTACTACCTGGTCCACACCGACATCAACCCGACGGGCATCGTGCCGCAGGGCCCCGACCCGGCGGGCTGGCTGACCCCGCACGGCCGGGAGTCCCTCGGCGGACGACCCTTCGGCGACGGCACACCGCCGGCGCCGGTCCGTCCGCAGGAGCGCGTCGACCCCGCGCACACGCCGCTGGGCTGAGCAGCTCGCCCGTGCAAGGCCACCCACCACCGCGACACAGACGGGACGAGGCGACGGAACCGTCGCCCGGAAGAGGTGATCGCGGTGGGATCGGCACGCACCCGGCTGTCAGGCGCGCGGCGCGGCGCGAGGTCCGCGACCGGTGCGGCGG
>CAUQTR010000281.1:0-3793 GCA_963521045.1 uncultured Actinotalea sp. | reverse complement strand
GGCGACGTCGTCGCCGGCGGTCCGACGACGACGGCCGCGGTCGCGACCCCGCCGCCGAGCGCGAGGGCGCCGGCCAGCGCGAGGACAGTGCCGGGGAAACGACGCCCGAGCCACGTGTCCCGGCCGGCTCGCTGCGCGCGGTGGGACGCTGAGGAGGACGGGGGCACGCACCCATGGTGACATCCGCCCGTCGTCGCGCGGTACCCGGCCACGTGGCCCTGCGTCGCCTCGGCCCGGCCCGGGCGAGAGCTACGCGTCGGTAGCATCGGGACGTGACGCCCCCGCAGCCCCGCCCCCGCGCGACGCGCATGGGCCGTGACGCGCGTCGTGCCCAGGTGCTCGAGGTGGCGCAGGAGCTCTTCGCACGCGAAGGCTTCCACCACGTCTCGATGGACGACATCGCGGATCGCGCCGAGGTCAGCAAGCCGGTGCTGTACCGGCACTTCCCCTCGAAGCTCGACCTCTACCTCGCCGTCGTCGACCACCGTGGGCAGGCGCTCGTGGTCGCCGTCGACGAGGCGCTCGCGGCCGTGGACCGGGGCGAGCAGCAGAGTGGGCGCGCGGTCGTGCACGGCATCGTCCAGGCGTACGTGGAGTTCGTCGAGCACGCCGGCGACTCGTTCTCCCTGCTGTTCGAGTCGGACGTCACGCGCGACAGCGACGTGCGGTCGCGCGTCGAGCAGGCCTCCGCGGACGCCGCTCGGGCGATCTGCCGCGCGCTGCGCGAGCTCGCCGGCCTCCCGGCCGAGCACGCCGAGCTGCTCAGCACCGCCCTGATCGGCATGGCACGCGTGGCGGCGACGTCGCGCTACCGGACGCAGGACGTCGGGGTCCAGGACACCGTGGACCTCGTGACGCAGCTGGCCTGGCGCGGGGTCGCCGGCTTCGTGCGGGACCGCGAGGCGGCCGACGCCGGCTGACCGCCCGCTCCCGGTCCCGGCCCGCCCGGCGCGGGTGCTTCCCCGTCCGCCCTGGGCGGACAAGGTCCCTCCGCGGCGGACCCGGGGCCTGCGGCCTGCCTAGGATGACCGGGTCACCGCAGCGGTGACGACGCACGACGGCGACGCAGGAGGCGATGGGCGTGGAGATCACGATCGGTGTGCAGCACGTGGCACGGGAGCTGGTGCTGGAGACCGACCAGACCTCCGACGCCGTGATCGCGGACGTCAAGCGCGCTCTGGAGTCCGGCACGCCGCTCGAGCTCACCGACACCCGCGGACGGCGGCTCGTCGTCCCGTCCGCATCGCTCGGCTACGTCGAGGTCGGCGGCGACGAGGCGCGGCGGGTCGGCTTCCACAACCTCTGAGCGCCACCGCTCCGAG
The DNA here is from genome assembly GCA_963521045.1 of uncultured Actinotalea sp. Lineage (GTDB taxonomy): Bacteria > Actinomycetota > Actinomycetes > Actinomycetales > Cellulomonadaceae > Actinotalea. The sequence goes on along the minus strand of CAUQTR010000281.1, from coordinate 2,471 downwards.
CGCCACGGCGTCCGGGCACCACAGGGCGTCCGGGCACCACAGGGCGTCCGGCGCCACGGGTCGTCGCCGCGCTCAGGGCGTCAGGCCCAGGCGCTCCATGCGTCGGCTGTGCTCGGCGGTGAGCTGGGCGAAGAGCCTCTGCTGGGGGTCGCCGCCCTCGTCCCTGGCGAGCAGCGCGGCGATGTCCGGGTGGTCGGCGAGGACGTGCTGGACGACGCCCAGAGCCTCGCCCACGAGCCGCCGACCCCACAGGGCGAGCCGCGACGCGAGCGTGGGGTCCTGCGTCGCCCCGCCGGCGAGGGCGTCGACGACGAGGCGCGCATGTCCCTCGTCCGCGAGGACGTCCTCGACGAGTGCCCGCGTCCGAGGGTCGAGCGTCTGGGCGACGATCCGGCTGAAGTCGTCGGCGACCCCGTAGCCGACGTAGCCCTTGAGCAGGCGCTCCCACCAGCTGCCCGGCGCGGTGCGCTCGTCGAACTCGACGAGCGCACCGGCGAACGGCGCCATGACGGGCTCGAGCGCGCCACCCAGCTCCGTGACCCGATCGGAGATGCGCTCGAGGCGGGACAGGGCCAGACCTGCGAGCCGGCTCAGCTCGAGCCGCTGGCCGAGGCTCGGCGCCTGGGCGGCGTCGGCGGCGAGGCGGGAGAACGCCGCGAGCTGGCCGTACGCGAGCATGCCGAGCACGGCCTGGGCGCTCCGGTCCGACGGGGCGTCGGGGGCCGGCGCGAGCGGCTCGGGCACCACGGGGGAGGTCATCGCGCCAGGCTAGCCCTCGCCCGGCCCCCGGTCCGGTAGCATCGGCGCTGTACATCGGTTGACCGGTCGTCCCGACATCCTCGCCCGCGAGCGCTCGCTGCGCCCCAGCACGACGACGCAGCACCAGCATCACCAGCAGCACTGACGCACTCGCCCGGGCGGCGCCTTCCACGATCGGCTGCCGGCCCCAGCCCGCGGCGCGGCCCGCTCCGGAAACGACGTTCGTCGTCGGACGCGTGTGGCCCCTCGGGACGACATACCGGAGAACCATGACCACCAGCACCACGGACCCGACCGAGCACGAGCAGGCGGGCGGCACGTCCGACGACGTCGCGACGCAGGACGAGACGAGCGAGGTCCACGAGGCCGGGCAGTCGGCGTCGGGCGTCCAGAGCGACCAGAACCCGTCGTTCGCCGACTTCGGGATCCGCGAGGAGATCGTCCGCGCGCTGTCCGACGCCGGCATCAGCCACCCGTTCCCGATCCAGGCCATGACCCTGCCGGTCGCGCTCTCGAAGCACGACATCATCGGCCAGGCGAAGACCGGCACCGGCAAGACCCTCGGCTTCGGCATCCCCCTGCTCGAGCACGTCGTCGCGCCCGGCGAGGAGGGCTTCGACCAGCTGCCCGCGCCCGGCAAGCCGCAGGCGCTCGTCATCGTCCCGACGCGCGAGCTGGCCGTGCAGGTCGCCGGCGACCTCGAGACGGCGTCGCGGCACCGCGAGGTCCGCGTCGTCCTGCTCTACGGCGGCCGCGCGTACGAGCCGCAGGTCGAGGCGCTCGCCCGCGGCGTCGAGGTCGTCGTCGGCACCCCCGGTCGCATGATCGACCTCATGAACCAGGGCATCCTCGACCTGACCCGCGCGCGCACGGTCGTGCTCGACGAGGCGGACGAGATGCTCGACCTGGGCTTCCTGCCCGACGTCGAGAAGCTGCTCGCCCGGACCCCCGCGTCGCGCCACACGATGCTCTTCTCGGCGACCATGCCGGGCGCGGTCGTCGCGATGGCGCGCCGCTACATGACGCAGCCCACGCACATCCGCGCGCAGGACCCGGACGACGGCGGCGCGACGCTCAAGGCGATCAAGCAGGTCGTCTACCGCGCACACGCCCTCGACAAGGTCGAGGTGCTCGCCCGCCTGCTCCAGGCCCGGGGCCGCGGACTCACGATCGTCTTCGCCCGCACCAAGCGGACGGCGGCCAAGGTCGCGGACGACCTGGCCGAGCGCGGGTTCGCGGCCGGTGCGATCCACGGCGACCTCGGCCAGGGCGCCCGCGAGCAGGCGCTGCGCGCATTCCGCTCGGGCAAGATCGACGTGCTCGTCGCGACCGACGTCGCCGCGCGCGGCATCGACGTCGACGACGTCACCCACGTCGTGAACTACCAGTGCCCCGAGGACGAGAAGACCTACCTGCACCGCACCGGGCGCACCGGGCGCGCGGGCCGCACGGGCACCGCCGTGACGTTCGTCGACTGGGACGACATCCCGCGCTGGGGTCTCATCGACCGGGCGCTCGACCTGGGCTACCCCGAGCCGCTCGAGACGTACTCGAGCTCCCCGCACCTGTACGAGGACCTCGACATCCCCGTCGGGACCAAGGGCCGCCTGCCCAAGGAGGCCCGGACGCGCGCCGGCCTCGAGGCCGAGGTGCTCGAGGACCTCGGCGAGACGGGCAAGCGTCACACCAAGGCCGGCGACGGCGGCCCGCGG
>CAUQTR010000280.1:0-3814 GCA_963521045.1 uncultured Actinotalea sp. | reverse complement strand
GTGACCACGTGGGCCAGCAGGCCCGTGTCCAGGCGCCCGGCGCGCACGTCCGGGTCGGCGAGCACGTCGCGCAGGTACCCGACGTTGGTCTCGACGCCGAGCACCACCGTCCGGGCGAGGGCGCCGTCGAGCCGTGCGAGCGCCTCGGCCCGGTCGCATCCCCACGCGACGACCTTCGCGAGCATCGGGTCGAACGACGGCCCGACGACGAGGCCGGTCCGCAGGGCGCTGTCGACGCGGACGTGCTCGCCCGCGGGCTCGGCGAGCGCGAGGACGGTGCCCGTGGTGGGCACGAAACCTCGTGCCGGGCTCTCGGCGTAGACCCGCGCCTCGACCGCGTGCCCCGTCAGGCGCACCTCGTCCTGGGTGAGCCGCAGCGGCTCGCCGGCGGCGACGCGCAGCTGCTCCTCGACGAGGTCGAGCCCGGTGACGAGCTCGGTCACCGGATGCTCCACCTGGAGGCGGGTGTTCATCTCGATGAAGAAGACGTCCGTCGGGGAGTCGCCCGGCACGAGGAGCTCCACGGTGCCGACGCCCACGTAGCCCGTGCTGCGCGCCACGCGGCAGGCGAGCTCGCCGATGCGCGCGCGCATCTCCTCGTCCACGAGCGGCGACGGTGCCTCCTCGACGACCTTCTGGTGCCGGCGCTGCAGCGAGCACTCGCGCTCGCCGAGGTGGACGACGGAGCCGTGCGCGTCGGCCAGCACCTGGACCTCGATGTGCCGCGGTGATCGCAGGTATCGCTCGAGCAGGAGCGCGTCGTCCCCGAAGCCCGCCGCGGCGACGCGGCGTGCGGTGCGCAGGGCAGCAGGGAGGTCGTCCGGGTGCTCGGCGACCTGCATCCCCTGCCCCCCGCCGCCCGCGGAGGGCTTGACCAGGAGCGGGAACCCGACGTGCTCGGCGGCGGCCACGAGCTCCTCGTCGGACATCCCGGGTCGGTCGGTCCCCGGCACGACGGGGACGCCCGCGCGGGCGACGTGCTCCTTGGCCCGGATCTTGTCGCCCATGAGCTCGATCGCCTCGGCGCCCGGGCCCACGAAGACGACGCCGGCGGCGGCGCAGGCGCGTGCCAGGTCGGGGTTCTCCGCGAGGAACCCGTAGCCCGGATGGACCGCTTGCGCCCCGGTCGAGACCGCCGCGGCGACGACGGCGTCGACGTCGAGGTAGCCGCTGTGACCACCGCTGGCCGGAAGGTGCACCGCCACGTCCGCCGCGTCGACGTGCAGGGCGCCTCGGTCCTCGTCGGTGTGGACCGCGACGGAGCGGACGCCCAGGGCGCGCAGCGTGCGGATGACCCGGACGGCGATCTCGCCACGGTTGGCGACGAGGACGGTCGAGAACGGGGGCGGGACGGCGCTCCCGGTCGACCCTGCGGGTGTCGGCACGGGGCTCACATCCGGTACAGGGCGGCCGCGCGGTCGGGCAGAGGCGCGGCCGCGCACACGTCGAGAGCGAGCCCGAGCACGCGCCGCGTGTCCGCCGGGTCGATGATCCCGTCGTCCCACAGGCGTGCCGTCGACCAGTAGGGGTTGCCGTGCCGCTCGTACTGCTCGCGGATGGGTTCGCGGAAGGCGTCGTCGTCGTCGGGCGACCACTCCTCGCCGCGTGCCTCGAGCTGCTCGCGCCGGATCGTCGCGAGCACGGCGGCGGCCTGGGGGCCACCCATGACGGAGATCCGGCTCGCGGGCCACATCCACAGGAAGCGCGGCGAGTACGCGCGCCCGCACATCGAGTAGTTGCCGGCGCCGAACGACCCGCCGATGACGACGGTGAGCTTGGGTACCCGCGTCGTCGCGACGGCCGTGACCATCTTGGCGCCGTGCTTGGCGATGCCGCCCGCCTCGTAGTCGCGACCGACCATGAACCCCGAGATGTTCTGCAGGAAGACCAGCGGGATGCCGCGCTGGTCGCACAGCTCGATGAAGTGCGCACCCTTGAGGGCCGACTCGGCGAAGAGCACGCCGTTGTTCGCCACGATGCCGACGGGATGCCCGTGCAGCCGGGCGAACCCGGTCACGAGCGTCGTGCCGTACTCACGCTTGAACTCGTGCAGCTCGCTGCCGTCGACGATCCGCGCGATGACCTCGCGCACGTCGTACGGCGACTGCACGTCGACCGGCACCGCGCCGTAGAGGTCGTCCGGCGCCACGACCGGCTCGCCGCTCGCCACCACGTCCCACGCCGGCGCGGCCGGCCGGGGGAGCGTGGCGACGATGTCGCGGACGATCCGCAGCGCGTGGGCGTCGTCGTCCGCGAGGTGGTCGACGACTCCGGACGTGCGCGCGTGCAGCTCACCCCCGCCCAGCTCCTCGGCCGTGACGACCTCGCCGATCGCCGCCTTCACCAGGGGCGGCCCGCCGAGGAAGATCGTGCCCTGGTCCCGGACGATCACGGTCTCGTCGCTCATCGCGGGGACGTAGGCGCCGCCGGCGGTGCACGAGCCCATGACGCACGCGATCTGGGGGACGCCGGCCGCGGACATGCGCGCCTGGTTGTAGAAGATCCGGCCGAAGTGGTCCCGGTCCGGGAAGACCTCGTCCTGCTTGGGCAGGAACGCGCCGCCCGAGTCGACGAGGTAGACGCACGGCAGGCGGTTCTCGAGGGCGATCTCCTGCGCCCGCAGATGCTTCTTGACGGTCAGCGGGTAGTAGGTGCCGCCCTTCACCGTCGCGTCGTTGGACAGGACCATGACGTGCCGGCCATGCACGAGCCCGATCCCCGCGACGACGCCGGCGGCGGGGACGTCGTCGTCGTAGACGCCATCGGCCGCGAGCGGGGCGATCTCGAGGAACGGGCTGCCGTCGTCGAGCAGCGTCTCGATCCGCTCGCGCGGCAGCAGCTTGCCGCGCGCGACGTGGCGTTCGCGTGAGGTGGGCGGACCGCCGAGCGCCGTCGTGGCGAGACGGTCGCGGAGCTCGGCGACCAGGGCGCGCTGGGCGTCGGCGTTCGCCGCGAACTCCGGCGTCGCCGGGTCCGCCGTGCTGCGCAGGGTCTCCATCGACTCCGCTCCGGTAGCGCTGAGTTAACGACTGCTAACCGAAAGGACGTTAGTGTTCATTCACCGAGTTGTCCACGGCAGGACCTGAGGGGGAGAGCGTGACCGACGCCCCACCCACGACGCGCGGCCGAGCCAAGGCAGACCGGCGGGCCGTCCTGCTGGCCCAGGCCGCACGACTCTTCGCCCAGCGCGGGTACGACGGCGTGTCGATCGAGGACCTCGGCGCGGCGGCCGGCGTGAGCGGTCCGGCGGTGTACCGGCATTTCCCGAGCAAGCAGGGCGTACTGGCGGCGCTGCTCGTCGAGGTGAGCGAGCGCCTGCGCGACGGCGGCGCTGCCGTCGTGCAGTCGGCACGCGGTGGCGAGGAGGCACTCGGTGCGCTCGTCCGGTTCCACGTCGCCTTCGCGCTCGACGACCCGGACGTCATCCGCGTGCAGGATCGCGACCTCGAGTCCCTGGCGGACGCGGACCGCCGCGCGGTGCGGGCGGCGCAGCGCGCCTACGTCGAGCTGTGGGTGGCGATCCTGGCGGATCTGACGCCCCGGGCCGAGGTGGCCGAGCTGAGGCTGCGAGCTCAGGCGACCTTCGGGCTGCTCAACTCGACACCGCACAGCGTCCGGGGCCTGCAGCGGGCACGGGTCGCGCCGCTCCTGCAGGAGATGGCCCTCGCCGCGCTGGGGCATCCCCGCACCTAGACCGGAGAGCGCTCGGGCCGGGGCGCAGCTGTGTGCCGGGTGGCCTGGGTGCTGGGGCCGGGGCGCAGATGTGTGCCGGGTGGCCTGGGTGCTCGGGGCCGGGGCGCCAGCTGTGTGCCGG
>CAUQTR010000279.1:0-3831 GCA_963521045.1 uncultured Actinotalea sp. | reverse complement strand
CCGCGTGGCCGCCCGAGCACGGCCGCCTGCCCGACCGGATGCTCTCGGGCGTGCCCGACCACGTGGACGGGCGCATGATCGCGGCGACCCAGGCCGCGGGCGGCGCCGTCGTGCACGCGGGCCGCATGTGGCACTACCCGGAGGGCATCGCCAACCACTCACCGGTGTGGAGCCGGCACGGCATCCGGATCCTGCCCGGGCCCAGCTCCCTGTGGCTCGACGCCGACGGCGGCCGGCTCCCCGCGCCGCTCTTCCCCGGGTTCGACGCACTCGGCGCGCTGCGCCACGTCGTGGCGCGGGGCGACGACCACTCCTGGTTCGTCCTCAACCGCCGGATCATGGGCACGGAGTTCGCCCTGTCGGGGTCCGAGCAGAACCCCGACCTCACGGGCAAGGACGCCCGCGCCGTGCTGCAGCGGGCGCTGCCGGGCGCGGTGCTGCCCGTGGAGCGGTTCGCGGAGCTCAGCGAGGAGTTCGTCCAAGCCGACACCCCGGCGGCCCTCGCCCGCGGCATGAACGCGCTCACCGGGACCGACCGGGTCGACGCCGCCGCCCTCGAGCGCACCATCCGCGCGCGCGACGCCCAGGTGGCGTCGGGCCTCGGCAAGGACCCCCAGGTCGTCGCGACCGCCATGGCGCGCCGCTACGTCGTCGACCGCGTCATCCGGGTGTCCCCGCCGGCGCCGCTCCTCGAGCCCGCCCACGGCCCGCTGGTCGCGGTGCGTCTGTCGGTGCTCACACGCAAGACCCTCGGTGGCCTGCACACCGATCTCGAGGGCCGCGTGCTGCGCCCGGACGGCACGGTGCTCGACGGCGTGTGGGCCGCGGGCGAGGCCGCCGGTTTCGGCGGGGGCGGCATGCACGGCCACCGTGCGCTCGAGGGCACCTTCCTCGGCGGGTGCCTCTTCTCGGGCCGGACCGTGGGCCGCTCGGTCGCCGCCCAGCTCCGCGACTGACCCCCACCGGACCACCAGCCCGACGTGGAGCGAGCGGGGCAGCGGGGATGCGGACGGCCCCGCCTCCCGGGCGGGGGGCGGGGCCGTCGTGGCGTGCGTCAGGCGTTGGCGACCAGTCCGGTCTCCGCGACCGACGCCAGGTGCTCGTTCTTCGGCACGACGCGGACGGTGTACCCGAAGGGACCCGACGCGCCGAGCCGGACGTCCCCGGCGAACGCGTGCCGCCCGGCCTCGTACGCCTCGGCCCACGTGAGCTCCTCGCGGCGGACGTCGCTCAGCTCGTCCGCCTCGGACACGCGGCCGTAGACCACCTCGACGGCGACGTCCTGCGGACGCAGCGAGCCGAGCGAGACGTACGCGCGGACCTGGAGCACGTCGCCGACCTGCGCGACCTCACCCACACCGACGGACTCGACGTGGTCGACCCGCACGTGCGGCCACGCGGACCGCACCGTGTGCTTCCACGCCGCGAGCTCCTTGGCGCCCGGGAAGCCGGCGCCGTTGAGCGAGCGACCCGCCACCGCGGCCGGGGTGTACAGCCGCTGGACGTAGTCCGCGACCATCCGCGTGGCCTGGACCTTCGGGCCGAGCGTGGCCAGCGTGTGGCGCACCATCTCGAGCCAGCGCACGGGAAGCCCGCGCTCGTCACGGTCGTAGAACCGCGCCGCGACCTGGTTCTCGATGAGGTCGTACAGCGCCGCGGCCTCGAGGTCGTCGCGGCGGTCCGGGTCGTCGACGCCGTCGGCGGTGGGGATGGCCCAGCCGTTCTCGCCGTCGTACCACTCGTCCCACCAGCCGTCGAGGATCGAGAGGTTGAGGCCGCCGTTGAGCGCGGCCTTCATGCCGGACGTGCCGCAGGCCTCGAGCGGGCGCAGCGGGTTGTTGAGCCAGACGTCGCAGCCCGGGTACAGCGTCTGGGCCATGGCGATGTCGTAGTTCGGCAGGAAGACGATGCGGTGCCGGACGCCCGCGTCGTCGGCGAACCGGACGAGCTGCTGGATGAGGCGCTTGCCCTGGTCGTCGGCGGGGTGCGACTTGCCGGCGATGACGAGCTGGACCGGGCGCTCCGGGTCGAGCAGCAGCGAGCGCAGTCGCTCGGGGTCGCTGAGCATGAGCGTGAGGCGCTTGTACGTGGGGACACGCCGCGCGAAGCCGATGGTCAGGACGTCGGGGTCGAGGACGTCGTCGACCCAGCCGAGCTCGGCCGGACTCGCGCCGCGGTGGCGCCACGAGGCACGCACGCGCTCGCGGGCGTTGGCGACGAGCTGCGCGCGCAGCGTGCGCCGCATCTGCCACAGGTCGACGTCCGGCACGCCGTCCGGCCGCAGCCAGCCCGTGCCGTCCTCGAGCTCGGCGTCGGCCAGGTGCGCGGTCGCGAGGTCGACGAGCTTGCGGTCCACCCACGTGGGCGAGTGCACGCCGTTGGTGACCGACGTGATCGGCACCTCGGACTCGTCGAAGCCGGACCAGAGCCCGTTGAACATGCCGCGCGAGACCTCGCCGTGCAGCACCGAGACGCCGTTGGCGCGGCCGCCGAGGCGCAGGCCCATGACCGCCATGTTGAACAGCGTCGGGTCGCCGCCCTCGTAGTCCTCCGCGCCGAGCGCGAGCACGCGCTCCACGGGGACGCCCGGGTGCGCGAGGTCGCCGCCGAAGTACTGCGCGACGAGCGAGGCCTCGAAGCGGTCGATGCCGGCGGGCACGGGGGTGTGCGTCGTGAACACCGTCGCGGCCCGCACGGCCTCGAGGGCGTCGTCGAAGCCGAGGCCGACCTCGCCGACGAGCTCGCGGATCCGCTCGATGCCGAGGAAGCCCGCGTGGCCCTCGTTGGTGTGGTAGACCTCCGGCGCCGGCGCACCGGTGAGCCGCGACCACAGGCGCAGGGCCTTGACGCCGCCCACGCCCAGCAGCAGCTCCTGCTGGAGGCGGTGCTCGCCGCCGCCGCCGTACAGACGGTCCGTGACCTTGCGGGCGAGGTCGTCGTTCTCGGGCACGTTCGAGTCGAGGAGCAGGAGCGGCACGCGCCCGACGGCGGCGCGCCACACGTGGGCGTGCAGGGTGCGGCCGCCCGGCAGGGGCAGCGAGATGCGGGCCGGGGAGCCGTCCGTCTCGCGCACCAGCGTCAGCGGGAGGCCGTCCGGGTCGATGACGGGGTAGGTCTCGACCTGCCAGCCGTCGCGGGACAGCGCCTGCTTGAAGTAGCCCGCGCCGTAGAGCAGGCCGACGCCGACGATGGGCACGCCCAGGTCGGAGGCGCTCTTGAGGTGGTCGCCCGCGAGGATCCCGAGGCCGCCGGAGTACTGCGGGAGCACCGACGTGATGCCGAACTCGGGCGAGAAGTAGGCGATCGCGGCCGGCAGCGAGGCGTCGGCGGCTGCGGCCGTCTGGTACCAGCGGTCCTCGGTGAGGTACCGGGCGAGGTCGGCGGAGGCCTCGCGCACGCCCGCCACGAAGGTCGGGTCGGCGGCGAGCTCGGCGAGGCGGTCCGGCCCGAGCGCGCCGAGCAGGGCGACGGGGTCGCCGTTGACGCTCTCCCACAGCCGGGGGTCGATGCCCGCGAACAGGTCGCGGGTCGGCGCGTGCCACGACCAGCGGAGGTTGTGCGCGAGCTCGTCGAGGTCGGCGAGCTCGGCGGGCAGGACGGTGCGGACGGTGAATCGGCGGATGGCTCTCACGGGCGAGAGCGTAGACGGTCGCGCGTGGGACCAGCCACCCTTGCTGCAACTATCAGCAAGCGTTGCGGCCCTCGGACCGCCCTCGCGGAGCAGCCGGCCGGGTGCTGCCGCAGGTCGGGGGCGCGCAACGCGACGTCGGCGGCGCCGACGTCGGGCGCCGTCCCACCGCCACGCCCTCCTCGCCGTCCATCAGGTGGACC
>CAUQTR010000278.1:0-3848 GCA_963521045.1 uncultured Actinotalea sp. | reverse complement strand
GCCGGCGGGTGGCTCGCGACGAGCGTGTCCAGGGCGGCCTGCGCGACGGGCAGACGTCGCTCCGCGTCCAGCACGCGCTGCTCGAGCACGCCGAGGTGCTCGGGCGCACGGGCGTGCAGGTCCCGGAGCGCGGCGAACGCGTCGGCCTGGGCGTCGAGCGCGTCGTCGACCTCGTCGCACAGGCGCAGCACCTCGGTGAGCGCGGTGCGGCGCTGCTCCTCGGTCTCCTTCTCGCCGTCGTCGAGCGTCGCGCGCAGCCCGAAGGCCGTGGTGAGCGTCGCCTTGGCGCGGGTGAGCACCTCGGCGAAGGTCTGCGTGGCGGCCGCGCCGAACTGGGCCTGCGCGAAGCCGAGCTCCTGCTCGGAGGCACGCACGGCCTCGTCGACGGCGACGAGGGACGCGCCCGCGCGCTTCTCGAGCTCCTCGACCGTGAGCGCCTGCGCGGGCACGTCGGCGACGGCCGCAGCCCGGCGCGCCGTCCGGCGACGGTGGGCCACCCACACCGCGCCGCCCACGAGCACGGGCAGCCCGACCACGAGGAGGAGCGGGCTCACGCCGGGGCCCTTCGCCGCGGCCTCGTAGCCCTCCGCGGCGGCGACGGCGGCGCCGGCCCAGTCGTCGTCACGCAGGGCGGGCTCGATGTCGGTGCTCTCGACGCGGCGGAGCTGGTCCCGCGAGAGCACGACGTCGTCGTGCGCGGAGACCCGGTAACGACGGTCCCTGGTCGCGACCGCCAGCAGCAGGTCGTCCTCGCCGAGGCCGGAGAGGCTGGCGGTCTCGTCGGCCCAGGCGAACGAGTCGAGGTCGTCGAACCGCTCGACGTAGACGACGAACAGCTGGAGCTCGGTCTCGTCGGCGAGCCGGTCGAGCGCCGCCTGGACCTCCCGCTCCTCGCCGGACGACAGCACGCCCGCGAGGTCCGTCACCTCGTCGCGGAGCTCCTGCGGCGGCTCGGCCGCGGCGGGTGCGGCCAGGAGCACCCCGCCGAGCGTGAGCGCAGCGGCGGCACGGGCCGTACGGCGAGCACGGCCGAGCGCACGGCCAGCGCGGGCCGCACGAAGGGTGGGTCGGGGCAGGGAGGGCGAGCAGGCAGGGCGGGGCACCCCCGGATCCTCCCGTCCGTGCCACCTGGGGGCAACGCGCGTCCGCGGCTCGGGCCCGTCGTCGCGCCGCGGCGAAGCCCGTCCGTCGGTGACGCCCGTCAGTAGGTGAAGGTCGACAGGCGCGCGCGCAGGTCGGCCGCCATCGCGGCGAGCTCGCCCACGGAGCCCTGGATCTGACCCATGACCTCGGACGACGTGCCCGAGGCCTGCGCGATCACCACGATGTTCGCGGCGATCTCGCCGGCGCCCGTGGCCGCCTCCGTGACGCTCCGGCTCATCTCGTTGGTCGTCGCCGTCTGCTCCTCGACGGCGCTCGCGATCGTCAGCTGGTAGCCGTTCACCGCGCCGATGATCTGGCTGATCTCGTCGATCGCGCGCACTGCGCCGGCGGTGTCGGTCTGGATCGCCTCCACGCGGCGAGCGATGTCCTCGGTCGCCCGTGCGGTCTCGGCGGCGAGCTCCTTGACCTCGCCGGCGACGACGGCGAAGCCCTTGCCTGCCTCGCCGGCGCGCGCGGCCTCGATCGTCGCGTTGAGCGCGAGCAGGTTGGTCTGCTCCGCGATCGAGGTGATGAGCTTGACCACGTTGCCGATCTCCTGCGACGAGGTGCCCAGCTTCGCGACCGACGACGTCGTCGCCGCCGCGACCTCCGTCGCCCGGGCCGTCACCTTCGCCGCCTCCGACGCGTTCTGCGCGATCTCCCGGATCGAGGCACCCATCTCCTCCGCGCCGGCCGCGACGGCCTGGACGTTGCCCGACACCTGCTCGGCCGCTGCCGCGACCATGCCGGCCTGCGCCGATGCCTGCTCGGCACCTGCTGTGACCTGCGCGTTGGCCGCCGAGAGCTCCTCGGCAGCCGCTGCCACCGTCCCGGAGACGTCGATGACGCCGGCGAGGGTGCCGCGCAGGGCGTCCTGCGCTACGGCGAGGCTCTCGGCCATCTGCCCGAGCTCGTCCCGCGCGCGCACGTGCGGGCGGACGGTGAGGTCGCCGGCCGCGAGCGCGGTCACCGCCCGGGCCACCTCGACGACCGCCGCCCGGATGCTGCGCGCGAGCAGGAAGCCGAGCGTCATGCCGAGCGCGATGCCGAGGGCGGAGAAGAGCACGAGGTTGCGCATCGCCGCGGCGGTGCGCTCCTCGGCGGCGTCCGTTCCCTCGGCGACGACCGCGTCGACCTCCTGCGTCACTGCGCTGAGCGCCGCCACCATCTCCCCGCCGAGTGCAGCGGCCCTGGTGTCACGGATCTCGGCCCATGCGGCGCGGTCGTCCGCGAGCGCGGCGTCCTGGAGCTCGCCCTGCACGATCCCGCGGTAGCTCGCGAGGGCGGTCTGGAACTCGTCCCACTGGTCGGGGACGCTGCCGTTCGCGTCGAGGAAGGCCGCCTCCACCGCCGGCACGGCGGCGTCGACGGCCACCCAGGCGGCGTCCGCCGCGTCGACCTGCTTCTGCTTGGACTCGGGGTCCTCGTAAGCGCCCTGGGCCGTGACCGCGTTGCGCACCTTCCAGACGGAGTCGACGAGGGACCCGGCGGCGCTGTTCAACATCCCGCCGGTGGCCTGGACCTCCTCGATCGCCGCCTCCGCCTCGCGCAGGGAGACGACGCCGTAGCCGGCGAGCGTCCCCGCGATGACCGACAGGACCGCGACCACCCCGAGGAGCTTGGCCCGCAGGCTCGCCGCCCGACGGCGCGGGGCGCGCCCGCGCAGTGCCGGCACGTCAGGCTCGGGTGCCCGTGACGGGCGCGGCGGGACCGCGGGAGTGCGCGCCGGCGTACGGGGGGCGAGGACGGTGGCCATGGCGTGCTCCCGGGGGAGGAGGGACGTGCGGGTCCCGACCACTCGGCCGGAAAGCCGTCGGATCCATGGGACCTTCGTCCCGCTGAGCACGCCGTGTCCCCCGAGCGGGTGAGACTCGGCCCACGCGCGGCGAAGCGCCGCCACGTGTGCGACCGTGGGCATGTGGCCACCTTCAGGCTCGAGCCCCGTCGCGAGGGTGTGCGCCTGGCTCCGGCCGAGGGCGCCGCCCGCCCGGACGCCCCGTCGGCGGACCCGGGGAACCCGTGGCTGCTGAGCGCGGCGCAGCGCGGCAACGCGTCCACCCGGATGCGGCCGTCGACGCAGGGCAACGCGGTCCGCGCGCTCGTGCACGGCCGTCCCTACTTCGCCGCGCTGGCGGACGCGGTCGACGGCATGCGCGCCGGCGACCTGCTGCTGCTCGCGGGCTGGCGCGTCGACCCGGACGAGCTGGTCCGCGACGACGGGACGTCCGTGACCGACCTGCTCGCCGGCGCCGCCCGGCGCGGGGTGCTGGTCCGCGGGCTGGTGTGGCGCTCGCAGATGGACCGGATGCGATTCTCGCGCCGCCAGAACCGGCGCTTCGCGCGCGCCGTGAACGCCGCCGGCGGCGAGATCCTCCTCGACCAGCGCGTGCGGCCGTTCGGCAGCCACCACCAGAAGTTCGTCGTGCTCCGTCACGCCGGGCGGCCCGAGCTCGACCGTCTCTTCCTCGGCGGCATCGACATCGCGCACAGCCGACGTGACGACGCCGACCACCGGGGCGACCACCAGCGCATGCCGTTCGCCCGGTGGTACGGCGGCGAGCCCGCCTGGCACGACGTGCAGGTCGAGATCCGCGGGCCCGCGGTGCGCGACGCGGAGGAGGTGTTCCGCGAGCGCTGGGCGGACCCGGCGTCGCTGTCCCGCCAGCCGCGGCAGCTCGTGCCGCACCTGCTCGACCGCCCGGAGC
>CAUQTR010000277.1:0-3862 GCA_963521045.1 uncultured Actinotalea sp. | reverse complement strand
GCGCGGTGCGGCGTCCCCGCACGAGCACGGGCCGCCGCAACGACGGTCGCGCGAGCGCCTGGCGGGCGTGGCGGACGGTCGTGTCGAGCGCGTGCGAGACGGTGCGTCCGGCCTCCGCGAGGCCCGCGAGCAGGTCGTCGGCGTCACCGGCGCCCACGAGCTCGGCAACCTCGTCCTGGTCCGCGCGCAGGAGACGGTTCGTCGGTCGGCGGGTCGCGAGGTGCACGGCGTCCCGCACGTCGAGCAGGTGGGCGTAGGCGGTGTCGACGTCGCCGTGCGGGCGGTCCGTGAGCCAGGTCGCCGCGAGCGCGAAGACGACGACGGCATCCCGGATGCCCCCGCGGGCCTCCTTGAGGTCGGGCTCGACGAGGTACGCCAGCTCGCCGGACCGCTCGGCGCGGGTGCGCGTGGTGGCGAGCAGCTCGGGCAGGCGCCGTCGGGCGGCCGAGCGCCAGTCCTCCAGGAGCGCCGTGCGGGCCCGGGCGACCACGGTCCGGTCCCCGGCGACGTGCCGCAGGTCGAGCAGGCCGACGGCGGCCGGCAGGTCGGCCGAGGCCACCTGCCGGCACTGCGCGAGCGAGCGCACCGAGTGGTCGAGGTCGAGGCCGGCGTCCCAGATCGGGTACCAGAGCCGCTCCGCCAGGGCGGAGACCTCGGCGCCGCGGTGGCTGCGCCCGTCGTGCACGAGCAGCAGGTCCAGGTCGCTGGCGGGGCTCGCGTCACCGCGGCCCAGGCTGCCGACGGCCCCCAGCGCGATGCCCTCGGCGCCGAGGTCGCCGAGCGCCTCGTCCCAGAGGCCGGCCAGCCGTGTGACGGCGAGCTGTGCGACGGCGGCGCGGCGCACGGTGCCGTCCGCACCGGGCCCGGTCATCCGGGCGGCGAGCCGGAGCCGGTCAGCCTTGAGGTCCCGCACCCCACCGGACACGGCCGAGCCGGTCGGCTCGTCCGGGTCCGCGGGGGGATGCGGGACCTCGAGGGAAGGGCTCACGACCGCCGGGTCCGTCGCGTCGACGGGCGGTCGGTCGGTCATCGGGCTACAGCGCGTCCACGCCGTGCTCGCCGGTGCGCACGCGCGCCACGTCGTCGACGGGAACGGTCCAGACCTTGCCGTCGCCGATCTTGCCGGTCTGCGCGGCCATGATGATGGCGTTGGTCACGGCCGTCGCGTCCTCGTCGGCCACGAGGACCTCGACGCGGACCTTGGGGATGAGGTCCACGGTGTACTCGGCTCCCCGGTACACCTCCGTGTGGCCGCGCTGCCGGCCGTAGCCGCTCGCCTCGCTCACGGTCATCCCGCGGATGCCCGCGGCCTCGAGCGCCGACTTCACGTCGTCGAGCCTGTGGGGCTGGATGACACCTGTGACGAGCTTCATGCCTTCACCTCCGTCGTGGGACGAGCTGCGCCCGCCGCCGTCGTGTAGCCGTCCCCGCCGCCCGAGCCGTACCGGGCACCGCCGAGCGTCTCGTACGCCGCCTCGCCGTGCACGGACTGGTCGAGGCCGCCGGCCTCCTGCTCCTCCGGGACGCGGATCCCGATCGTCGCCTTGAGCGCGAGGGCGATGATCGCCGTCACCACCGCGCTGAAGGCCATGGCGGCGACGGCCACGATCACCTGCGTGAGCAGCTGGGTGACCCCACCGCCGTAGAAGAGCCCGTTGAGGGCGCCGTCCGGGTACCAGGTGCCGTTGACGCCCTCGCCGACGTTCGCGAAGAGGCCGAGGAGCACCGTGCCGGTGAGCCCGCCGACGAGGTGGACGCCGACGACGTCGAGCGAGTCGTCGTAGCCGAAGCGGTACTTCAGGCCGACGGCGAGCGCGCACAGGATGCCCGCGACGACGCCGATGGCGATCGCACCGTAGGTGTCGACCGCAGCGGCAGCCGGCGTGATCGCGACGAGGCCGGCGACGACGCCGGACGCGGCGCCCAGGGAGGTGGCGTGGCCGTCACGGACCTTCTCCGTCGCGAGCCAGGCGAGCATCGCGACCCCGGTCGCGACCAGCGTGTTGAGCCAGGCGCGGCCCGCCGTGCCGTCGGCGGCGAACTCCGAGCCGGCGTTGAAGCCGAACCACCCGAACCACAGGAGCGCGGCGCCGAGCATGACGAACGGCAGGTTGTGCGGGCGCATCGGCTCCTTGCCGAAGCCGCGACGCTTGCCGAGCACGATCGCCAGCACGAGGCCCGCGACACCGGCGTTGATGTGCACCACGGTGCCGCCGGCGAAGTCGATCGGGACCGAGAGCGCCGAGGTGATGCCGTCGGCGCCGAGGAGGCCGCCACCCCACACCATGTGGGCGACGGGGATGTAGGCGAGCGTGACCCACAGGCCGGCGAACACCATCCACGCGCTGAACTTCATGCGGTCGGCGACCGCACCGGAGATGAGGGCGACCGTGATGATCGCGAACGTCGCCTGGAAGCCGACGGCGACGAGGGCCGGGACGCCCGCGGCGGCCATGAGGCTCTGCTCGTCGGTGATCTGGCTGACCCCGAAGTAGTCGGCCGGGTTGCCGATGATGCCGCCGATGTCGTTCCCGAAGGTGGCCGAGTAGCCGTACAGCACCCAGATGAGGCTGACGAGGCCCATCGCCCCGAAGCTCATCATCATCATGTTGAGGACGGACTTGCCGCGCACCATGCCGCCGTAGAAGAACGCCAGGCCCGGCGTCATGAGCAGCACGAGCGCGGACGCCGTGATGATCCAGGCAGTGTTGCCCGTGTCCAGCGCGAATTCCATGAGATCGCCTCTCCCTCGCCAGCCGGGCGGCTGGTCCGGGATCAGGGTGGTGGAGCGCTGTTACCAGGCCGGACGCGGTGCGTTACGACCCGGTGACAAGACGACGTCCCGTGTGAACGTCGTGTTTCCGGCGCGTCGCGATCACGAGGACTCGGGACCCCGGCTCGGCTCAGGACTCCAGGAGACCGTCGACGAAGGCCTCGGGCTCGAACGGCGCCAGGTCGTCCGCACCCTCGCCGAGGCCCACGAGCTTGACGGGGACCCCGAGCTCACGCTGGACGGCGACGACGATGCCGCCCTTGGCGGTGCCGTCCAGCTTGGTCAGCACGATGCCCGTCACCCCCGCGACCTCGGCGAAGACCCGAGCCTGGTTGAGGCCGTTCTGCCCGGTGGTCGCGTCGAGCACGAGCAGCACCTCGCGGATCGGTGCGGTACGCGAGAGCACCCGGGTGATCTTGCCCAGCTCGTCCATGAGGCCGGCCTTGTTCTGCAGGCGGCCCGCGGTGTCAACGAGCACGACGTCGGCCCCGTCGGCGATGCCGCGCTTCACCGAGTCGAAGGCGACGGCGGCAGGGTCGCCGCCGTCCCGGTCCGATCGCACCGTCGGGACGCCCACCCGGGCGCCCCACGTCTGGAGCTGGTCCGCGGCGGCGGCGCGGAACGTGTCCGCGGCCCCGAGGACGACCGTCCGCCCGTCCGCCACGAGCACACGGGCCAGCTTGCCCACGGTCGTCGTCTTGCCCGTGCCGTTGACACCGACCACGAGCACCACGGCAGGGTGCGGCCCGTCACCGTCGGCGGCCTCGGCCGGCGCCAGGTCCAGGGTCCGGTCGAGCGAGGGGTCGACGAGCGCGAGCAGCTGCTCGCGCAGGAGCGCACGCACCGCGGCCGGCTCACGGACGCCGAGCACGCGCACCCGCTCGCGCAGCGCGTCGACGAGCTCGCCGGTGGGGCCCGCGCCGACGTCGGCGAGCAGGAGCGTCTCCTCGATCTCGTCCCAGTCGTCCTCGGTGAGGTGGTCGCGCGAGAGGACGGCGAGCAGGCGGGTGCCGAGCGGCGAGCCCGAGCGGGCGAGCCGCTCCCGCAGGCGGACGAGCCGGCCGGCCACCGGCTCGGGACGCTCGAGGG
>CAUQTR010000276.1:0-3864 GCA_963521045.1 uncultured Actinotalea sp. | reverse complement strand
GGCGTACCCGGCGTCGCTCGCCGCCGGGCGGCCCGTGCCCGCCGGACGCCTGTCCACGATGGCCGACGGCATCGCCGTCGGCTGCCCGGGGGACGTGCCCTTCCGGATCCTCGCGGGGCACCACGTGCCCGTGGCGACCGTCTCCGAGGAGGACCTCTCGCGGGCGCTCCTGCTCGTCGCCGAGCGCGCCAAGATGCTGGTCGAGCCGTCGGGCGCCGCCGGGGTGGCCGCGCTCATGGCCGGTCTCGAGGTGCAGACGCCGGCCGTCGTCGTGCTCTCGGGCGGCAACATCGACCCGCTGGTCCTCCTGCGGGTGGTGCGGCACGGCCTCGCGTCCGCCGGCCGCTACCTGCAGATGCGGGTGCGGATCGACGACCGGCCCGGGGCGCTCGCGGCGCTGCTCGCCGACCTCGCGGCGACCGGCGGCAACGTCATGCACGTCGGCCACGTGCGGACCGCGCTCGACCTCGGCATCGACGAGGTCGAGATCGGGGTGCAGGTCGAGACGCGCGGGCCGGACCACTGCGCGCGCGTGCTCGAGCACCTGCGCTCGGCGGGCTACCGCATCGAGGCCTGAGGCCCGGGCGCAGCGCCCGCTCCTCAGGGGAGCAGGGTCCGCACGTACCGCCGCTCGTCGATGCGCACGCCGTTGAGCTCGGCCGTCTTCTCGCTGCCCTCGTCGGTCCAGCCGGCGCGCTCGTAGAAGCGCCGCGCCCGGGCGTTGCCCGGCACGACCCACAGGACGGCGTCGCGGAACCCGAGCGCCCGCAGCCGGTCCTCGGCCGCACGCAGGAGCGCCGGGCCGGCGCCGGTGCCCCAGGCGTCGGGGTGCACGTTGATGTGGTGCAGCTCGCCACGACCGGGCGGGTCTCCGGGCTCGAGCGCCCGTTCGGGCCCGACGCCGGTGAAGCCCACGAGCAGCCCGGCCAGCTCGGCGACCTGGAGGTGCGGGTCACGCCCCTCGGTGAGGACGCGATCCCACCCCTGCGTCCAGCGCTCGAGATCGAGCCCCGCGAGGTAGTCGTCGGGCATGATCCCGCGGTACGCCGCGCGCCACGCGGCGACGTGGACGCCCGCGAGCGCCGGCGCGTCCTGCGGCACCGCCGCACGGACGACGACGCCGGTGGCGGTTCCGCCGGCGTCGTCGGGGCTCGTCACGCTGCGGTCCCTACGGCTGGTAGGGCTTCGCCTCGTGGATCTCGACGGGGATCTCCTTGCCGTTCGGCGCGGTGTAGGACGTCTTCTCGCCGCGCGAGCGGCCGACGATCGCGGCACCGAGCGGGGAGCGGTCGCTGTACACGTCGAGGTCCGTGCCCTCCGCGACCTCGCGCGAGCCGACGAGGAAGCGCATGCGCTCACCCGCGACCGTCGCCTCGACGACCATGCCAGGCTCGACGACGCCGTCGTCCGGCGGGGCCTCGCCGACGCGCGCGTTGCGCAGCAGCTGCTGGAGCTGGCGGATGCGCGCCTCCTGCTTGGCCTGCTCCTCGCGGGCCGCGTGGTAGCCGCCGTTCTCCTTGAGGTCGCCCTCGGACCGGGCCGACTCGATCTTGGAGGCGATCTCGGTACGGCCCGTCGTCGCCAGCTGGTCGAGCTCGGCAGCGAGGCGGTCGTGCGCCTCCTGCGTCAGCCAGACGACGGGGGTGGTCGTGTCGGTCACGGTCGCTCCTTCCGTACGGCTCGTGGTCCGCTGGTCGCGGGCACGTGCGCGGGTCGTTCACGTCTCGGGTGCGCCCCGAGGTGGGGCGCTGGTCAGGTTCGGGTTCCGTGCCCCGGTGGCCGGTGCTGGCGTGCGGCGGCGACGGTGCGGAGCGCCATCGTCTGCCGCGGTGCGCCGACGTCGTCCGTGCGCCGGACGTGCCGAGACCCCGCCCGCGGCCGCCGCGACGCCCCGTGTGGTGCTCGGTGCGGTACGTCGTGGCGGTGGGACGGGGGCTGGTGCGCCGGGCCTGGGGCCGGTGGAAACGCCAATCATAGCAAGCGGGCCGCGCAGGCACGGCAGTCAGGCGGTCCAGCAGCTCTCGACGACGCCCGTGACGGCCGGCTCGGACACCGCGACGTCGGCGCTCAGCCGCACCACCCGCTCCTCGGCGGGCGCCACCGTGACGGTGCGGACCCCCACCTGCGCGTGCTGCTCGTTGAGCGCCTGGAGGCGGCACTCGACCGTGACCGCCGCGTCGGGACGGATGACGTCGAAGACCACCTCGACGCTCCCGTCGGCCACGGTGAAGCCGACGTCCTTCCAGCTCACCGGTGCCCGGCCGGCGTCGAGCCCGATCCACACGGTCAGGGCGAGGGCGGCCGCGCCGAGCAGCGCGAGCAGCACGGTGCGGCGCCGGCGTGCGCCCGGCCGGGGCTCGGGTCCGTAGCGCCCGGCAGGCGTCCGGGCCCCTGCTGCGGTGGTCGTGATCGTCATCTCCTCGGGGTGTCGCGGGCCGGTGGCGGCGGGCGTGGTGCGGGCTGTCACCGCGGTAGGACACCATTGTCCCCGGTGCGGGACCCCTGCGGGCCCGCGGCAGCGAACCCGAGGAGGCACGTCGGTGAGCCAGGACGACCAGGACGCCATCCCCGCCCGGCCCGAGGGCGGGTCCGGCGCGCGCCCGCGCACGGGCCTGCGGCTCATGGCCGTGCACGCCCACCCCGACGACGAGTCGAGCAAGGGCGCGGCGACGACGGCGATGTACGCCGCCAACGGCGTCGAGGTGCTGGTCGTGACCTGCACCGGCGGTGAGCGCGGCAGCATCCTCAACCCGCGGTACGCCGACCTCCACGAGACGCTCGAGGAGATGGCCGAGCGGCGTCGCGTCGAGATGGCTGCCGCTGCCTCCGCGCTCGGGGTGCGTCAGCACTGGCTCGGCTTCGTGGACTCGGGGCTGCCCGAGGGGGACCCGCTGCCGCCGCTGCCGGACGGCTGCTTCGCGCTCACGCCGCTCGAGGAGGCGGCCGCCCCTCTCGTCCGGCTCGTGCGGGAGTTCCGGCCGCACGTCATGACGACCTACGACCCGAGCGGCGGGTACCCCCACCCCGACCACATCATGTGCCACCGCGTCGCGGCGGAGGCCTTCGCCGCGGCCGGGGACGCCGACCGCTACCGGGGCGACGGCGAGCCGTGGCAGCCGCTCAAGCTCTACTACAACCACGACTTCTCGATGGCGCGCATGCGCACGGTGCACGAGGCGCTGGTGGCCGCCGGGATCGACTCACCGTTCGGCGACTGGCTGAGCAGCCGCGAGATGCGGGAGATCCCCGAGCGCCCGGTGACCACGCGGGTGCCGTGCGCCGACTACTTCCCGGCGCGTGACGCGGCGCTCGTCGCGCACGCGACGCAGATCGACCCCGAGGGCTTCTTCTTCGCCGTCCCGCGTGACCTCGAGGCGCGGGTGTGGCCGGTCGAGGAGTACGAGCTCGCCGAGTCGCGCGTCCCCACCCGCATGCCGGAGGACGACCTGTTCGCCGGGATCCACCCCGAGGACGCCCGGTGAGCCTGCCCGGCCCGTGGGCCCCCACCGACGCGACGGTGTCGACCGGGGCGCCGGCGCTCACCTGGCCGGCGGCCCCCGCCCCGGCCACGTGGTCCACGACGACCGCGACGCCCGGGCCGGCCGAGCCGGAGATCCAGGACGGGGTCGACCCCGACAGCGTGACCCCCGGCGTCCTCGGCTTCGCGGTGACGCTCGCCGCCGTGCTCGCCTGCATCCCGCTGTTCATCTCGATGACGCGCAAGGTCCGCGGCGTGCAGCACCGTGGCCGCCTGGAGGAGGAGGAGGAGGAGGCGGCTGCTGCGGCAGCGGCCACCGAGCCGACCGACGGCGCCGTCGAGCCCGAGCCCGAGCCGGAGCTCGACCCCGAGCCCAGGTCCGAGCC
>CAUQTR010000275.1:0-3869 GCA_963521045.1 uncultured Actinotalea sp. | reverse complement strand
TCCGGCGGCCCTGTCGCGGCTTGCGCCGCGGCTGCGGCAGCAGGGCCGGCGCCTGCCGCTCACGGACATCGGGGTCGGGCTGCTGCTGCTCGTGGCGGCGGGGCTGCTCGTCGCCATGCGCTCGGGGGTCACCCCGGACTCGACGTGGATGTTCCCCACCCTCATCCTCCTGGGCGGCACGGCGCTGGCGTGGAGCCAGCTCGACGCGATGCAGCGCGGCCGGTTCCTCTCGCACGCGGGCGGGCGCACGCCGGTGAGCGTGGTCCGGCTGCTCGGGGGCACCGTGCTCGCCGGAGCCGGTGTGTTCCTTCTCGTCGGCCAGGACGAGCCCGTCGACGCCCTGGTCCGGTCCGCGGTCGCCGCGCTCGCGGTGCTCGCCGGCGCGGCACTCGTGCTCGCGCCGTGGTGGCTGCGGCTGGTGCGTGAGCTGGGCGACGAGCGTGCCGCCCGCGCACGCGAGTCCGAGCGCGCCGACATCGCGGCCCACCTGCACGACTCCGTGCTGCAGACGCTCGCGCTCATCCGTGCTCGCGCCGACCAGCCCGACGACGTCGCGCGCCTCGCGCGGGCCCAGGAGCGCGAGCTGCGCGAGTGGCTCTACGACGACCGCACGGTGCCCGGCACGTCGCTCGCCGCGGACCTGCGCCGCGTGGTGGCGGAGGTCGAGGACGCGCGCGGCGCCGCGGTCGAGACCGTGGTCGTGGGTGACCGCGCGCCGGACGAGGCGACCGAGGCGCTCCTCCAGGCGACCCGCGAGGCGCTCGTCAACGCCGTCGTGCACGGCCGGCCGCCCGTGTCCCTCTACCTCGAGGTGGGCACGAGCCAGGTCGAGGTGTTCGTGCGGGACCACGGTGACGGGTTCGAGCTCGCCGACGTGCCCGGGGACCGCTTCGGCGTCCGGGAGTCGATCATCGGGCGGGTGCGCCGACGTGGCGGGACCGCCACCGTGCAGAGCCGGGAGGGCCGGGGCACCGAGGTGCACCTGTGCCTGCCCGTGGAGGAGGAGCAGCCATGAGCCAGCCCAGCAGCCCGGCGGGCACGCCGACCACGCACGACATCGTGCTCGTCGACGACCACCTGATGTTCCGGGCGGGGGTGCGCGCGTCGCTCGACCCGTCGATCCGGGTGGTCGGTGAGGCCGACGACGTCGAGGGCGCGATCGCCGCGGTGCGCACGCTCCAGCCGCCCGTCGTCGTGCTCGACGTGCACCTGCCGGGCGGCATGGGCGGCGGGGGCGCCGAGGTCATCACGGCGTGCGCGGACCTGCTCACCACCACGCGGTTCCTCGCGCTGTCGGTCTCGGACGCCGCGGAGGACGTGGTGGCCGTCATCCGCGCCGGCGCGCGGGGCTACGTCACCAAGGCGATCACCGGCGCCGACCTCTCGGACGCGGTGCGTCGGGTCGCGGGGGGCGACGCCGTCTTCTCGCCGCGCCTCGCGGGGTTCGTGCTCGACGCGTTCGGCGCGGCCGCCGGCGACGTCGCGACGGGCGACGACGAGCTGGACCGGCTGAGCGCGCGCGAACGCGAGGTCATGCGGCTCATCGCCCGCGGCTACAGCTACCGGGAGGTCGCCTCCGAGCTGTTCATCTCGATCAAGACGGTCGAGACCCACGTCTCGGCCGTGCTGCGCAAGCTGCAGCTCTCCTCGCGGCACGAGCTCACCCGCTGGGCCGCGGCCCGCCGCCTGCTCTGATCGCCCACCGGCCGGCGGCGACGCGCCGTCCGGAGGCCGGACGGTCGCCGTCGCGCGGGCGCAGGAGCTTCTCGAACCGACGGACGCCACGGTCGACCAGGTGGCCGCGGGTTGCGGCACGGGGACCGCCGCGACGTTGCGCCGGCACTTCCACCGCGCCCTCGGCGTCACCCCCACGACCTACCGGACGACCTTCCGCGCGTGAGCCGCCGGCGGGCACCCACGCCGGTGGGTCCGGCCGAGGAGAGGCTGGCGGGCCCGGCGAGCGGGTGAACCTCCCGGTTTCGCCCACGGCGGCCGGGACCTTCGGCTCACGCAGCCCGGGTGCGGGCCGATAAGGGGTCAACCGATCTCCAGGAGCCTCCCGTGAAGCGTCTGTCCTCCCTGTCGGTGACCGCGCGCCTCGGCGCCATGGTCGCCGTCCTCGCGCTCGGCCTGGGCGCCCTCACCGTGCTGGCCGCCGGCCAGATCGAGCGCCGCATCATGGCCGAACGACAGGCCGCGACCCGCGCCGTCGTCGAGACCGCGCTCGGCGTCATCGCGGGCCAGGGTGCGCTCGAGGAGTCCGGCGACCTGTCGCTCGACGACGCCCAGACGGCGGCGATCGACGCCGTCCGCGAGCTGCGGTACTCCGGCGAGGAGTACTTCTGGATCAACGACATGGCGCCGACCATGGTCATGCACCCGATGAAGCCCGAGCTCGACGGGACGGACCTGTCCAAGAACGCGGACCCCGACGGCAAGCTCCTCTTCATGGAGATGGTCGACGTCGTCAAGGCCGACGGTGCGGGCTTCGTCGGGTACCAGTGGCCCAAGCCCGGCGCCGAGGCGCCGCAGCCCAAGGTCTCCTACGTCGCCGGCTACGAGCCGTGGGGCTGGATCGTCGGGTCGGGCGTCTACGTCGACGACGTGCGCACCGTCGCCCTCGCCGAGGCCGGCCGCCTCGTGGTCAGCGGGGCACTCATCGTGCTGCTCGCGGGCGGTGTGGCGTTCGCCGTCGGGCGGAGCATCGTCCGGCCGATCAACCGGGCTGCCGAGATTCTCAGCAGCGGTGACGGGTCCGTGCGGCTGCCCGAGGGGCGTGGCAAGACCGAGCTCGAGCGGCTCGCCGTCGCGCTCAACACGACCCTCGACCGCTCGTCCGCGGTCGCCGACAACGTCTCCGCCGCCGTCGGCCGTCTCGACGACGCCGCGACGCGCCTGGTCGAGACCAGCGACGGCCTCGCCGGCGAGGCCGAGCGCACGACGCTGCGCACCGCGACGGTCAGCCGCACGGCGCAGGAGGTCAGCTCCGGGATCGACGCCGTCGCCGCGGGGACGCACCAGATGGGTGCGTCGATCGGCGAGATCGCGCAGAACGCCCACGCGGTGGCGCGGATCGCCGAGGAGGCCGTGCAGGCCGCCGAGGCCACCAACCGCACCGTCGTCGAGCTCGGCGCCTCGTCCACGCAGATCGGCTCGGTCGTCAAGGTCATCACGGCGATCGCCGAGCAGACGAACCTGCTCGCGCTCAACGCCACGATCGAGGCGGCCCGCGCGGGCGACGCCGGCAAGGGCTTCGCGGTCGTGGCAGGCGAGGTCAAGGAGCTCGCGCAGGAGACGGCGCGGGCGACGGGCGACATCTCGGCGCAGGTGGACGCGATCCAGGTCGCCGTGACCCGTGCCGCCGAGGAGATCACGCGGATCAGCGAGATCATCGGCCGGATCAACGACTACCAGACGACGATCGCGGGCGCGGTCGAGGAGCAGACCGCCACGACGTCGGCGATGGCCGCGACGGTCGCCCAGGCGGCGCAGGGCGGCCGGGGCATCGCGGGCGAGCTGGACGAGGTCGACGCGTCCTCGCGCCGCACGTCCGCCGAGCTCGACGGGATCCGCGAGGCGGCGCGTGACCTCGCGGCGACCTCGCGGAGCCTGCGCGAGCACGTCATGGTCTGACGGGAAGCTGCGACACCAGCGGCACGTGGGCGCGGACGGCCCACGTGCCGGGCGTCGCGGGCCGGTGTGGGTGGGCGCGCCTACCCTGGTGGTGCGATGAACACCCTCTTCTCCGACCTGCCGCTGCCTGGGCTCCAGCGTTCCGACAAGGCCCGCACCGAGACGGCGCTGCCGCGTGTCGTCCCGCCGCGCGACGCGCGCGACGACCGCGACGACGGCGCGGGCGGTGCCGTCGC
>CAUQTR010000274.1:0-3869 GCA_963521045.1 uncultured Actinotalea sp. | reverse complement strand
CGGCCCCGACGGGCGGCGAGCCTCTCCGCGCGACCGGGACGTCCGGCCGGGGTGCCGGCCCCGACGAGGGCATCGACCTCGACGACGCCGAGCAGGCCGCGATCGCGGTGCTCGCCGGTCAGGGGCTCGTCCCACCGCTGCGCCTGGTCCGCGCCGTCTGAGCTGCGGCGCCGACCAGACGCGTCCGGTGGGACGTCAGCCGGACGTCAGTGCGTGGACTCCTGCGCCGCGCCGGCGTACAAGGCCTCGATCTCGTCGGTGAAGTCGGCGATGACCTTCGCCCGCTTCACCTTGAGCGACGGGGTCAGGTAGTCGTTCGCCACGGTGAAGTCGCTCGTGAGGATCGCGTACTTGCGGATCGACTCGGCCCGCGAGACGGCCGTGTTGGTCCGCTCGACCGCGCGGTCCAGGGCCGCGCGGACGTCCGGGTGCTGTGCGGCCGCCGCCACGTCCATCTCCGGCAGGCCGTGCGTCGAGAGCCAGCCCGGCAGCGACTCGGCGTCGAGGGTGATCAGGGCGCCGATGAAGGGCTTCTGGTCACCCACCACGACGACCTGGCTGACGAGCGGGTGCCCGCGCAGGCGGTCCTCGAGCACGGCGGGGGCCACGTTCTTGCCGCCCGCGGTGACGATGATCTCCTTCTTGCGCCCCGTGATCCGCAGGTACCCGTCGGAGTCCATCGAGCCGAGGTCGCCCGAGCGGAACCAGCCGTCGGTGAACGCCTCGGCCGTGGCCTGCGGGTTGTTGTGGTAGCCGATGAACACACCGTCGCCCTTGATGAGGATCTCGCCGTCCTCGGCGACCCGCACCGCGAGGCCGGGCAGCGGCGGGCCGACCGTCCCGATCTTGACCCCGTCGGGGACCGAGACGGTCGCCGGGGCCGTCGTCTCGGTGAGGCCGTAGCCCTCGAGCACGTTGAGCCCGACGCCGCGGTAGAAGTGCCCGAGGCGCTCACCCAGCGGGGCGCCGCCGGAGATCGCCCACTGCGCGTCGCCGCCGAGGGCTGCGCGGATCTTGGAGAGCACGAGCACGTCGGCGACCTTGTGCTGGAGCCGGAGCCAGAGGCTCGGCCCACCCTTCTGGTCGAGCGCACGCGAGTAGACGATCGCGGTCTTGGCGGCGCGCTGGAAGATCGGGCTCTTGCCCCCCGCAGCCGCCTTCTGCTCGGAGGAGTTGTAGACCTTCTCGAACACGCGCGGCACGGAGAGGATGAACGTCGGCTTGAACGAGCCGAGGTCGGCGACGAGCGTCTTGGTGTCGGGGGCGTGACCCAGGATCGCTCCCGCCGGGATGATGAGGACCTCGATGAAGCGCGCGAACACGTGCGCGAGCGGCATGAAGAGCAGCGTCCGCGACCCCGGAGGGCAGACCTCGCCCAGGCGCGCGACCGCGTTGCGCGTGAGCGACACGAAGTTCGCGTGCGTGAGCTCGGCGCCCTTGGGGCGCCCGGTGGTCCCCGACGTGTAGATGATCGTGGCGACGTCGGCTCCCTGGGCGAGTGCGCGTCGTCGCACGATCTCCTCGTCGGGGACGGCGGCACCCGCCTGGGTCAGGGCGCCGATCGCGCTGTCGTCGAGCACGAGCACGTCCTCGAGCGACGGCGCCTGGTCGCGCACCGTGGCCACCGTGGCGGCCATCGCGGCGCTCTCGACCACGAGCAGCCGCACGTCGGCGTCGGTGAGGATCCACAGGACCTGCTCGGCCGAGGACGTCTCGTACAGCGGCACCGGCACGGCGCCGGCGGCCCAGACCGCGAAGTCGAGCAGGGTCCACTCGTAGCGCGTACGGCTCATGATCCCGACGTGGTCGCCCGGCTGGATGCCGCGGGCCACCAGGCCCTTGGCGACCGCGACGACCTCGGCCTCGAACTCGCGGGCGGAGATGGGGATCCACGGCCCGTCGGGAGTGGTCTTGTGCTCGATGAGCGTCGCGTCCGGACGGTCGGCCACGCGGGCACCGAGCAGGGTGTTGAGGTTCTCGGAGGGGGAGACCTCGACGAGGTGGGGGGTACGGAACTCGTCCATGCTGACTCCAGTGGCAGACGGATGGTGAGCCAGACCCTATCTATTCCCCGGGGGCGACCGGCTCAGGCCGGTCGTCCTGCCCCCGAACGTGTGAGGATCGATAGCCTGCACCGACGCGTCGAGGGGCGCGCCTCATCTCGAGCAAGGACGGACATGTACGCGATCGGTGTGGACATCGGCGGCACGAAGATCGCCGCGGGTGTGGTCGACGAGGACGGCGTGATCCTCGCCAAGGCGAAGCGGAAGACGGCGGCGCGCGACGCCGCCGAGATCGACCGCGCCGTCGCAGACCTCTACACCGAGCTGGCCGGCCAGTACGAGGTGGGTGCCCTGGGCGTCGCCGCCGCGGGATTCATCAGCTCGGACCGGGCGACGGCCCTCTTCGGCGCCAACATCGCCTGGCGTGACTACCCCTTGCGCGAGCGGATCGCGGCGCTCGTCGCCGACGACGTGCGGATCGTCGTCGAGAACGACGCGAACGCCGCGGGCTGGGCCGAGTTCCAGTTCGGCGTCGGGCGCGAGGTCGACGACATGCTCCTGCTCACGGTCGGCACCGGCCTCGGCGGTGCGCTCGTCGTCGGCGGCCGGCTGGTGCGTGGCGCCTGGGGGGTAGCCGCCGAGGTCGGTCACCTCCGGGTCGTCCCGCAGGGCCACCAGTGCGGCTGCGGCCTGCACGGCTGCTGGGAGCAGTACGCGTCGGGGAGCGCGCTGGTGCGGGAGGCGCGCGCCGCGGCGTCGGCGTACCCGTCGCGGGCGACCCGCCTGGTCGAGCTGGCCGAGGGGCGTGCGGACAAGATCAGCGGCCCGTCCGTGACCCTGGCCGCCAAGGAGGGCGACCCGCTCTCGATCGAGCTGCTCGCGGAGCTCGGCCGGTGGATCGGCGAGGGCTCCGCATCCGTCGCGGCCCTGCTCGACCCCGCGCTCGTGGTCATCGGCGGTGGTGTCGGAGCGGCCGGCGACCTGCTGCTGCAGCCGGCGCGCGCGGCGTTCCTGTCGCAGCTGTCGGGGCAGGGCTTCCGGCCCGAGGCGAGGATCGAGCTCGCCTCGATGGGCAACGACGCGGGCATCGTCGGCGCCGCCGACCTCGCGCGCCTCTGAGATCTCCCGCCGAGGACGGGTGAGCCGACGGCCCGCCCGTCAGCGCGGCGTCTGCTGGTGGAACGCGAGGCGCCAGCCGTCACGACGGACGTACACGCTGCTCATCAGGGCGCTGTAGCGCAGGTCGCCACGGCGGGCGCGGGCGCCGTACGTGACGAGCCGCGCCCCGGTCCCGAGATCGCGCACCGCGACGTCCTCGAGCTCGTAGTCGTCCCACGGGGCGCCCTGCATCGAGCGCAGAGCGTCCTCGCGGTCCTCGAGCACGAGTCCGCCGGGAAGGAGCATCACCGGGTCGGGGGCGAGGACCCGGTCGTAGTGCTCCAGGGCCGCGGCGGCCCCCTGCGTCAGGGCGTCCCACCCCTCCCGCTCGAGCCTGACGACGTCGTCCTCGGTCATCGGTCCACCGTACGGCGGCCGAGTCGCCTCAGACCACCGCGCCCGGGCCGGCGTCGTCGTCGTCGTCGCGGCGGTGCGGCATGCGCCACAGCAGCAGGCCGATGGCGGCCACGAAGGCAACACCTGCGCCGCGCAGCACGGCCGACGGCATGTCCTGCCACACGACGACCGCGACCAGGAGCAGGAGCGGCACACCCACGGTCGCGACCCACGCCATGGTGAGCAGGGGGTCGCCGCCGAGCACCGGGCCCGGGTCGGGCGGCGTGAAGTGGTCCTCCGCCTCCTCGACCTCGGGGTCCGGCCGCCAGGCGCGCGGACCCGGCGGCTGGGCCGGGCGCACGGTCCGGGCAC
>CAUQTR010000273.1:0-3888 GCA_963521045.1 uncultured Actinotalea sp. | reverse complement strand
GTCGTCGTCCCCGTCGCGACGCCGCGCAGCGCCGACCGCGTCCGGGCGCTCGGGTTCGAGCCGGTGACGCTGGACGACTTCGCCGGCGGCGACGGGCCGTCGGTCGACGCCGTCCTCCACCTCGCGCGCACGGGGACCATCCCGGCCGCCGCGGTCGCGCTCGTCCGTCCCGGTGGCGTCGTCGTGTCCATCACGGACCCGGTCGACGGCGTCGACCGCAACGACCTGCGGACGGTGCAGCACTTCCTGCACAACGACCCCGCCGGCCTGGCGCGGCTCGTCGCCGCGGTCGACGCGGGCGAGCTGCAGGTTCCCGTCGACCACCGGCTCCCGCTCGCCGAGCTGCCCGGGCTGCACGCCCGCAGCGAGGCCGGGGAGCTGTCCGGCAAGGCCGTCGTCCTCGTCGCCTGAGGCTCACGGACGCCACCAGCCGCTTCCGCACCATCCGCTCGCGCAGCACCCGCACGCGAGCCGTCCACCCGACCCATTCGTACACCCGTCGACCCGGAGGAACCATGACCACGCCCACCACGACCACCCACGTGCCCGAGCACGCCGCGCTCTGGCAGCCGGTCGACGTCGGCGCGCTCCGCCTGCCGCACCGGCTCGCAATGGCGCCCATGACGCGCGACCGGTCGACGCCCGAGGGCGTGCCGACGCCGCTCAACGCGACCTACTACGCCCAGCGCGCCTCGACGGCCCTGGTCATCACCGAGGGCACCCAGCCGTCGGCCGACGGGCAGGGCTACCTGCTCACGCCGGGCATCCACACCGACGAGCAGGTCCAGGGCTGGCGGCTCGTCGCGGACGCCGTGCACGAGGCGGGCGGCCGGCTCGTCGTGCAGCTCATGCACGTGGGCCGCATCGCGCACCCGGACAACACCCCTCACGGGCGCCGACCGGTCGCGCCGTCCGAGGTCGCGCCCGCCGGCGTGATGTTCACGGCGTCCGGGCCGCAGCCCATGCCCGTCCCGCGCGCGCTGGAGACCGACGAGGTGGCCGGCGTCGTCGCCGAGTTCGCCGACGCGGCGCGGCGCGCGGTCGAAGCCGGGGCCGACGGCGTCGAGATCCACGGCGCGAACGGGTACCTCGTGCACCAGTTCCTGTCCGCGAACGCCAACCGGCGCACCGACGCCTACGGCGGCTCGCTCGAGAACCGCGCGCGGTTCGCGGTCGAGGTCGCGGCAGCCGTCGCGGACGCGGTGGGCCCGGACCGGGCGGCGATCCGGCTCTCGCCCGGGGGCACCTACAACGACATCGCCGAGCCGGACGCCGCGGACCTCTACCCGCTGCTGCTCGAGCGCCTCGCGCCGCTGGGCCTGGCCTACCTGCACCTCGTGCACCTCGGCGACGAGGCGCTCGTCACCGACCTGCGCGCGGCCTGGCCCGGGCGGCTGATGCTCAACCGGGCGGGCGCCGACCTCGCGACCCGGGCGCGCGACGTCGAGACCGGGCTGGCCGACGTCGTCAGCGTGGCGCAGATGGCCCTGGCCAACCCGGACCTCGTGGAGCGCGTCCGCACGGGCGCCCCGCTCAACGAGCCGGACCCGGCCACGTACTACGGCGGCGACGCCACGGGCTACGTCGACTACCCCACGCTGGCCGAGTCGCCGGTCCCGGCGTCCCGCTGACCGGACGCGCCGCCGGGGAAGGCCGGCGTCACCTGCTGACGCCGGCCTTCCCCGGCCCGTGCGCTCCGGCCCGAGCGCGACCTCAGACCCCGGCCGTCTCCGCCAGGTGGTCCGAGATCTTCGACTCCTTGGTGCCGTCCGCGGCGCTCGCGCCGCCCGTGAACGCCCCGTGGTACTGGCGCGCCGGGTGCGTGTCCTCCGCGTAGACCCGGCCCTCGCCGAAGAGGTTCTCGCGCAGCGTCGACCCCTCGTACTCCGTGCGGGCCCGGCCACGCCGCTGGAGCTCGGGGACGACGAGCTCGACCAGGTCCTCGAACGTCCCCGGCGTCACGGCGTAGGCGAAGTTGAAGCCGTCGATGCCGCCCTCGTCCACCCACCGCTCGAGCTCGTCGGCCACCTTCTGCACCGAGCCCACGAGCACCGGGCCCAGGCCGCCGATGCTGCGCTTCGTGACGATGTCGAGCGGCGTCCAGGCGCGGTCGGGGTCGATCGTGGTGAGCATCTGCAGCGCCGAGCGCAGCGAGTCGTTCTCGACCTCGACGAGCGGCTGGTCCGGGTCGTACTCCGAGAAGTCGACGCCGGTCCACCCGCCGTAGAGCGACAGCGCGCCCTCGGGGTTGGCGTAGCGCAGGTAGTCCTCGAACTTGGCCTGGGCGGCCTCGTCCGTCTCGGCGGTGATCACCGTGATGAGCGTGAAGATCTTCACCGAGTCGCGCGAGCGGCCGAGCGCCTCCGCGCGGTCGCGGATGTCGTCGCTCGTCGCGCGGGCCTGGGCGATCGTTCCCGGGCTGATGAAGACGCCCTCGCCGTGCTTGGCCGCGAAGCCGCGGCCGCGCGGGGACGCGCCGGCCTGGAAGATCACCGGCGTGCGCTGCGGGCTCGGCTCGGACAGGTGGATGCCGGGCACGGAGTAGAACTCGCCCTTGTGGCCGATGGGGTGGACCTTCGTCGGGTCGGTGAAGACGCCCTTCTCCTTGTCCCGGAGCACGGCGTCGTCGTCCCAGCTGCCCTCCCACAGCTTGTACGTCACGTCGAGGAACTCGTCGGCGAGGTCGTACCGCGCGTCGTGGCTCATCTGGCGGTCGAAGCCGAGGTTGATCGCGGCGCTGTTGAGGTAGCCGGTCACGACGTTCCAGGCGACCCGGCCCTTCGTCAGGTGGTCGAGCGTCGAGAACTTGCGGGCCAGCGCGTACGGCTGCTCGTACGTCAGCGCGCTCGTGATCCCGAAGCCGAGGTGCTCGGTCACCGCGGCCATGGCGGGGACCTGGAGGAACGGGTCGTTGACCGGCACCTGGACGGCGTCGGTCAGCGAGCCCGCGACGGTGCCGCGGTAGACGTCGTACACGCCCACGACGTCCGCGATGAACAGGGAGTCGAACTTGCCGCGCTCGAGCAGCTTCGCGAGCTCGGTCCAGTACTCGAGCGTGTTGTAGTCCCACGCCCGGCTCTCCGGGTGGCGCCACGTGCCCGCGGCCTGGTGGGTCACGCACGTCATGTCGAACGCGTTGAGGACGATGCGCTTCTTCGGGGTCTCGCTCGCGGCTGTCTCGCTCACGGGTGTCTCCTTGGTGATGGGTGCGGAGGTGGGACGGACGGGTGGATCGGGTCGCAGGCTCCGGGACGAACGGCTCGGCACCGCACGCGGCTCACTCGGCGTCGCGCGGGTCCTCCGAGGCCGGGGCGCGTGGCAGCGCGCGTCCGGCAGCGCG
Organism: uncultured Actinotalea sp.; assembly: GCA_963521045.1. GTDB lineage: Bacteria > Actinomycetota > Actinomycetes > Actinomycetales > Cellulomonadaceae > Actinotalea. The sequence goes on along the minus strand of CAUQTR010000273.1, from coordinate 548 downwards.
GATGGAGGGACGAAGTCGCGCATCGCCACTCCGCCGCTCGCCGGAGCGAGTCAGGGGCGTGCAGGCAGACCTGCGTGCGGGTGCGCGGGAGGGCGCACCGGGTGGTGCGCCGTCAGGGGCGACAGCAGCACATTCGCACGAGAGTCCTCCTTGGCGTCCTTACCGGTGCGGTCGCACCGATCAGGTCCTCACCCGGAGCACCCCACGACGAGGAGGGTTGCCGGCCAGCGAGCCGGGGCTTCGCGCTGGCGCTCATGACCTGGTTCAGACCGTAGGGCGTCTCACATGGCGCGTCAACGACGTCCGGTGGGTGGACGTCGCGCGCTGCCGCGGTGCCCGCCGACACCCCGGACCGTTGACCGCACCGGCCCGCTGTGCTCCTATTACACCGGTTACCTACGGTCGATCCGGCCGCAGCCCCCTGACCGATCGCCGCAGCGCCGCGGCCCCTGGAGGACACATGCACCGTCCCGACCGCCGCCCGGTCCGCGCCCTCGTGGCCGCGAGCACCGTCAGCGCCGTGCTGGCCCTGGCCGCCTGCTCCGGCG
>CAUQTR010000272.1:0-3892 GCA_963521045.1 uncultured Actinotalea sp. | reverse complement strand
ACCCCGCGCCGCGCGGCCCACCCGGGCCTCACCGGACGATCACTGGCCGGTCGCGGCCTCGACCTCGGACATGAACTGCGCCGCGGCCGCCTCCGGCGTCAGCCGGTCGAACAGCACCTCGGCGTTGATGCGCTTGATGATCTCGGCGACCTCGCCCGCACCCACCGGGGGGACCGGCAGTCCGTCGACGATCTCGTCCTCGAGGTCGGCCAGGAAGTCGGCAGCCTGCTTGTCCACCTCGGAGAACTGGTCGAGCACCGCTTCTCGGACCTCGGTGTTCGCCGGCAGGCCACGGTCGGAGAGCATGACCTCGGCCGCCTCCGGGTCGTTGAGCAGGTAGTCGATGAGCGTCGCGGCGGCCTCGGGGTGCTCCGTGCTCGCGGACATCGAGTAGAACATCGCGGGCTTGAAGTACATCCCGGTGCGCTCCTCCTCGGACTCCCCCGGGTGGCGCAGCAGCTGGATGTCCTGGCCGGACGCGTTGGTGATGGCGCCGAGCTGGTTGGTCCAGAAGAACGCCATGGCGCCGCGGTTCGTCCCGACGAGCGACTGCTCCGGGCCCCCGGCGTCGATCTCGACCGTCTCCGCGGCCGACGGCGTCCCGCCCTGGTCGCGCAGCTGGAGCGAGATGCGCCACCAGTCCGCGAGCGTCTCCTCGCTGAACCCGAGCGAGCCGTCCTCGTTGTAGAGCGCCTCGCCGCGCTGGCGGGCGAAGATCGCGAAGCCCGGCTCGTTGAAGCCGTAGTCCTGGGTGCCGTAGATGCCCTCGGGCGCCTTCTCGCTGATCTCCGTGGCGAGGTCGACGTAGTCCTCCCACGTCCACGACTCGTCGTCGGGCAGCTCGACGCCGGCCTGCTCGAACACCGACGTGTTCGCCATGATCGCGTAGGCGTTGATGCCGGTCGGGATGCCGTACTGGCCGCCCTCCATCTCGCCCGACGCGAGCACCGACTCGTCGATGTTCGACAGGTCGACGAGGTCGCCGTACTCGCCGATGTCGGCCAGCACGTCCCGCGAGGCGTAGTCGCGCAGGTACCGCTCCTCCTGCGTGATGACGTCCGGGGCGTCGTCCGCGGCGACCGTCGTCGCGAGCTTGTCCCAGTAGCCGTTCCAGTCGGTGAAGTCGCTGACCACCGTGATGTTCGGGTGCTTGGCCATGAAGTTGTCGAGCACCTGCTGGGTCAGCTCGTGGCGGGTGTCGCTGCCCCACCACGAGAACTTGATCGTGACGGGCGCGTCCGGGTCGACGGACTCCTCGACCTCGGGCGCCTCGGGCGCGTTGTCCGGGGCGTCCTGGGCGCAGGCCGTCAGGGCGAGCCCGGCGACGGCGACGACGGCGGCCTGGCGCAGCCAGCCGCGCATCCCAGGGCTCCGGGTGCGGGTGTGGTGGGACATCGTGCTCCTCAGTGGTGTGCGGATCGATGCGTCGTGCGGGTGGTGCGAAGCAGTGCACGGGTGTGCACGGGCGTGCGCCATCGGCACCGGTGGTGAGCCGGCTCCGTGGGTCCTGCTGGTGGGTTCTGGTCGGGCTACTTGATGCCGGTCGTCGCGATCCCCTTGACGAGGTACTTCTGGCCGAACAGGAAGACCAGGAACACCGGGATGAGGGACACGATCGACATCGCGAACAGCGGTCCCCAGGAGCTCTCGCCCGTCGAGTCGACGAACGTGCGCAGCGCCACGGGCACCGTGTACATGTCGGGGTTGGTGAGGAAGATCAGCTGGCTGAAGAAGTCGTTCCAGGTCCAGATGAACGTGAAGATCGCCGTCGTCGCGAGGGCCGGCGTGGCGAGCGGCATCATCACCTGGAGGAAGATCCGGGCGTGCCCCGCGCCGTCGATGCGGGCGGCCTCATCCAGCTCCTTCGGGATGCCACGGAAGAACTGCACCATGAGGAAGATGAAGAACGCGTCCGTGGCCAGGAGCTTCGGCACGATCAGCGGGAGGTAGGTGTTGATCCACTCCAGCTGGGAGAACAGGATGTACTGCGGCACGATCACGACGTGGATCGGCAGCATGATCGACATCAGCATGATGGCGAACCAGATCCGCTTGCCGCGGAAGTTGAGCCGCGCGAACGCGTAGGCCGCGAGCGAGCAGGACACGAGGTTCCCGATCACCGCGCCGAGCACGATGATCACCGAGTTCAGCAGGTAGTGGCTGAACGGGTGCTGCAGCGCGGACCAGCCGACCGTGTAGTTGCTGAGGTCGAGCTCGGTCGGGATGAGCGCCGGGTCGCGGAAGATCAGCGCCGTCGGCTTGAACGAGCTCGAGAGCATCCACACCAGCGGGTAGAGCATCACGAGCCCGACGGCGATGAGCAGGGCGTGCTTGCCCAGGCTCCGCAGGCGGAGGTTGGTCGCCGAGCGCGGGCGGCGCGGCGTCGGCCCGTCCGCGGGCGAACCGCCGCCCGGCCGCTCGACGGCGATCGCCGGGGCGCCGCTCAGGGCGGTCTGCGAGGGGAGTGCGGGTGCCGGGACGACCGGCTCGCGGCCGGTCCCCTCGCTGGGCGTCGTGCCCACGGTGCGCTCAGTCATTGTAGAAGACCCAGTACTTGGAGAGGAGGAAGTTGACGGCCGTGAGGACGGCGATGATGACGACGAGCAGCCAGGCCATGGCCGACGCGTACCCCATGTCGAAGCTCGCGAAGCCCCGCTGGTAGAGGTACAGCGTGTAGAACATCGTCGAGTCGACGGGCCCGCCCGTGCCGCCGCTGACGACGAACGCCTGCGTGAAGCTCTGGAACGAGCCGATGAGCTGGAGCACCAGGTTGAAGAAGATGATCGGCGTCAGCAGCGGGAGCGTGATGCTGCGGAACTGGCGCAGCTTGCCGGCGCCGTCGATGCTCGCCGCCTCGTAGTACATCTCCGGGATCTGGCGCAGACCAGCGAGGAAGATGATCATCGGCGAGCCGAAGGTCCAGACGTGCAGGATGATCAGCGTCCCGAGCGCGTAGTCGGGGTGGGAGACCCAGCCCTGGCCCTGGATGCCGACGAGCCCGAGCACCTGGTTGATGAGGCCGGTGGTGCCGAAGATCTGCCGCCACAGGATCGCGATGGCGACCGAGCCGCCGAGCAGCGACGGCAGGTAGAAGATCGAGCGGTAGAACGCCAGGCCGCGCAGCCCGCGGTCGAGGAAGAGTGCGAGCGCGAGTGCCGCGGCCAGCTGGAGCGGCACGGACACGAACACGTAGGTCGCGGTGACCTGCAGCGAGTTGTGCAGCCGCGGGTCCTCGAGCATCCGCAGGTAGTTCTCGACACCGACCCAGTTCGGGTCCTGCAGCAGGCTGTAGTCGGTGAAGCTGAGGTACAGCGACGCCGCCATGGGGCCGGCCGTGATGAGCGCGAGGCCGACGAACCAGGGCGCGAGGAAGAACATCGCGGCCTTGTTGTCGCCGCGCTCCGCCGGGCTGGGCGTGTACTTCTTGCCCTTCGCCCTGCGCAGGCTCGCGAGCTCACTGACCGCTGACATGACGCCCCCTGCGGTCGGGGCGCGCGGCGGCGCGCGCCGTCGGCACGTCGTGCGGCATGAGTTCTCCTCGGTGATCGCCCTTGATGGACCGAGCTGGACCGGCGCGACGCCGGTCCGTCCGTAGGTGCAGCCTGCACCATAAGATGAAACGGTTCAACCCCGAGTTCAGGCGAAGGTGGAAAGCGCTATCCGTCTTCGTATACCCTCTTTGTAGTCGCCGCGACGACGCGGTGTCAACCAGCCGCCGCCCCCTGCCGGAACGCAACGGGCCGGCGGTGACGACCAGTCCGAGGAGCCCTCGTGCCCGTGCAGACCGTCGCCCTCGTGGGCATCCACGGCTTCGGCGAGCATCAGCGGCGCGCCATCACCGAGCACGAGGCCGCGGGCCGGGCCCGGCTCGTCGGGCTCGCCGACCCGGTGC
>CAUQTR010000271.1:0-3901 GCA_963521045.1 uncultured Actinotalea sp. | reverse complement strand
CGACGAACCGGCGCGCAACCGTCGCCGGCAGGGCGGCCGCCCGGTCGCGCTCCGCGGGGCTCAGGGCGTCGAGCAGGTCGGCCCGCGGCCCGACCTCCGCGTCCACGACCCACACGTCGACGGCGACGTGCGGCTCGCGGGTGTTCGGCACCCGGCCATCCTCGCCGACCTCAGCCTGCGCCGACCTCACCCCGAGATGATCGGCCGGACCTCGACGCCGCTGTGGGACTCACGGACCTCGGGCACCTCCTGCGCCAGGGCGAGGGCGCCGTCCAGGTCCGGCGCCTCGAGCACGTACAGCCCGCCGACGACCTCCCGCGTCTCGACGAACGGTCCGTCGACGAGCACCGGCCCGCCGGACACGCCGCGGATGCTCGTCGCGGTCGACGACGCCCCGAGCTCGAACCCGGCGACCACCGCCCCGCCGGCGGCCTCGACGAACGCCCGGTGGGCCGCGTCCAGCTCGCGCCGGTCGGCGTCCGTCCGCTCGTCCCAGCGCCGCTCGTCGCCGTAGATGAGGACCAGGTACTTGGCCATGTCACGTCCCGTCGTCTCGTCGTCGTGGCGACCCGCCGGGCCGCTCACCCGTACGACGCACGGGGTGCGCCCGGGAGGACACCCGGAGCGCACCGGACGACGTCGTCCACCTGCGAGCGTACGGACGAGCCCTCGGCGATGGGCCGAGGGCTCGTCGGTCGTGCGGGTGGGGACTCAGCTGGCGCAGACGATCGCGTCGACGCTCTCCTCGAGGGCGTAGAGCCGGTCGAGGTCCTGGCCCCCGTCGAGGGCGACCGGCAGCGACGTCACCGCGAGCGCGACGGCGGTCCCGTCCTCCGTCACGCCGCCGCGGGTCGAGTAGCCGAAGATGTCGCCGCCGTGACCCCAGACGACCTCGCCGCAGCTCGTCTCCGTGCTGATGAGGCCCAGGCCGTAGCCGTCGCCCGGGTACTCCTCGGGCATGGCGATCGTGCCCTTCATCGCCTCGAGCTCGGCGGGCTCGAGCAGCTCACCGGCGAGCAGCGCGGAGAAGAACGCGTTGAGCTCGCTCGGGGTCGAGACCATCTCGCCCGCGGCCCCGCCCCACGACGGGTCCAGCTCGGTGATGTCCGTGAGCTCGCCGTCCTGCGGGTGGTAGCCGCGCGGGTGGGTGTCGCGCAGCTCGCGCTCACCCGGTCCGGGGACGTAGGTGCGCTCCAGGCCCAGCGGCTCGATGATCCGCTCGGTCACCTGCTCCGCGTACGGACGGCCGGTGACCTTCTCGATGAGCATGCCGAGCAGCGTGTAGTTGGTGTTGCTGTACGACCACTGCGTGCCCGGGGCGAAGAGCGCCGGCTGGGTGAACGCGAGGTCCGTCAGGTCTCGCTCCTGCGTGTACACGTCCCGCTGCGCGAACGGGTCGGGGTTCATGACGTCCGTGTACGCGGGCAGGCCGCTCGTGTGCTGAAGGAGGTCGCGGACGCTGATGAGGTTGCCGTCGATGCCCTCCCCCCGGACGAGGCCGGGCAGGTAGGTCTCGATCGGTGCGTCCAGGTCGACCCGGCCCTCGCCGACGAGCTGGAGCACGACGGTCGCGGTGAACGTCTTGGTGTTGCTGCCGATGCGCACCTGGCCGTCGGCGGGCACCTTGGCACCCGTCTCGAGGTCGCCCACGCCGGCCGTGTAGTCGCGCTCGCGGCCCCTCTCGTCGACGACGTGCACCAGGGCCGCGGGGAAGTCGAGCTCCTCGACGACGGCGTCGACCTCCGCCTGCACGGCCGGGTTCGGCCGGCCGGCGACGACGGCGGCCGCGGCGGGCTCCGCGGCAGCGGGCTGGCCCCACGCTCCCCACGAGACGCCGCCCGCGACGAGCCCGGTGAGCAGGACCGCCGCGACACCGCCCCGGACCGCGCTGCGCGGTCGTGCCGCACTGGTGGTGGCGGCGGTCGGCGTGGTCGGAAGGTTCGGGTTCTCGGTCATCGCGTTCTCCTCGTCTCGGGTCGATCCGTCCTGATTCCCCCAGCCTCGCCGCCACGGCCCGCATGATCGATCCAGCGCAGTACCCGGTCGAGGGTGGTGCCTGCACCACCCACACGGGGGCGTTTCACCCGATTCGCCCCTTGTGCCCCACTCCTGCGCGGTGTCACGGTGAGCCCCCCACCCACCGGTGACGGCCTTCGAGGGGGGACCGATCGTCCGCAGCCGAGGAGCTCGACGATGAGGTTCTTCCGCGTCCTTGCGGCGTTCATGCTCGCCCTCCTGCTCGTCCCGACCGGCGCCGCCGTCGCGGGCGCCGCCGACCTGCACCGCCCCCACGTCGGCTCCACGGCCGCGTGCGACGGCGGTGTGCTCTGGCACTTCGTGCACAACCAGGTGCCGCGAGGCACCGCCGCCGCCGGCGAGATCACGGCGACCTTCGAGGACGCCGGCCCCATGACGGTGACCGCGAACAAGGTCCTGTCGAGCGTGCGTCACTACGACGTGGTCACGCCCTCGGCGGACACCCTGCTCGGGGCCTCCGACACCATCGCCGCCGGCAAGCTGGTGCTCAGCCACACCGAGTGCGTGCCCGGGGAGCCCCCGGTGGACGAGTGCGCCAGGGGCGACGTGTTCACGCTGACCTGGGGCGACGTCCGTCTCGGCCACCACTGGATGGGTGCCGAGCTCCAGTTCTCCGCGGACGCCCCGACAGCCCTGCCCGCCGGCACCTACGACGTCGTCCTCACCTCGTCCGACCCCTCCCACTCCCCCGGCGCCCAGGCCGAGCAGACGACGGAGCAGTGGTTCGTCATCCTCAGCGCGGGCGGCACCGAGGTCGCGCGGACCGGAACGATCTCCGACCTGCCGACCGACCTGACGACGCTGACGGAGTCCGTCGGCCAGGTCACCCTCGCGTCGGCCGTCGACACCGCGACCGCCAACCACGCCCTGTGGGGATCGCCCGTCCCGTGGACCAACCCCGAGAGCGTCGAGCCGACGTCCGCCGTCTTCACCTGCGTCTGACGCACTCGCGGTGAGGCCCGGCGCCCGCAGGACGGGCGCCGGGCCCCCGTGCGACCATCGGGCCATGCCGACGTCGAACGAGAACACCTGGCAGAGCCCCGCGGCGTCGGGGCAGGCCCCGGGGACCGCAGCGCACACCGCCGTGCCCGGTCCGGGCAACGCCGTGGCGGTGGCCGGGGTCACGGGCATCCGCTTCGTCGACGACCTCATCGACAAGGCCGTCGGCATCCCCTCCTCCGCGGTGCACGCGCACGTGGACCGCCTGCGCCGCCGCAACCCGTACGCGTCGCCGGCCCAGATCATCACGCTTCTCGAGAAGCAATACCTCATGGCCGTGTCGGCGTCGGGCGGCGCCGTGGGGGCGGCCGCGGCGATGCCGGCGATCGGCACGGGCGTCGGCGCCGCGCTCACGACGACGGAGGTCGGCACCTTCTTCGCCGCCTCGTCCGCCTTCGCGCTCGCGGTCGCGGACGTCCACGGCATCGGGGTGGAGGAGACGGCGCGCCGCCGCGCGCTGCTCATGGCGACCGTGCTCGGCGAGCAGGGCGCCCAGACCGTGAACAGCGAGACCGGCATCAACGGCCGCGCCTGGGCCAAGACCCTGCTCGTCAACATGCCGACCCAGACGATCAAGCGTGTCAACGGTGCGCTGACCCGCCGACTCATCCGCCGCCAGGCCGGCAAGCAGGGGGCGCTGGCGCTGGGGCGGCTCGCGCCCTTCGGCATCGGGGCCGTGGTCGGCGCCACGGGCGCGCGAGCCATGGGCCGCACGGTCGTCCAGGGCGCGTACAAGGCGTTCGGCCCGCCGCCGGCGACGTTCCCCCGGCAGATCGAGCTCGCCGTGTCCGGCCCGGACGAGTCGGTCGCGCCGCTGCGCCTGGTCGAGGCCCGCGAGTCCGAGCCGCCCGGCCCGCCGCACGCC
>CAUQTR010000270.1:0-3903 GCA_963521045.1 uncultured Actinotalea sp. | reverse complement strand
CTGCTGGACGCGCTCGTGACCCGCGCGGCCGAGCTGGGCGCGCAGGCGATGCTGCTCGAGGTGCGCGTCGACAACGACCCGGCGATCGCCCTGTACCGCGCGGCGGGCTTCGAGGTGCTCGCCCGCCGCCGGCGGTACTACCAGCCGGAGGACGTCGACGCGTGGACGATGCGGCTCGTCCTGGCCGCGGGTGAGGCCGCCGGCGCCGGTGCGGCCGACCCCGCCGACCCCGCCTACCCTGGTGACCATGGCTGACGCGCTCGTCCTGGGGATCGAGACCTCGTGCGACGAGACCGGCGTCGCGCTCGTCCGGGTCGGCGAGGACGGCAGCGAGCTCCTCGCCGACGTCGTCGCGAGCTCGATGGACGAGCACGCGCGGTTCGGCGGGATCATCCCGGAGATCGCCTCCAGGGCCCACCTCGAGCAGATGGTGCCCACGCTGCGCGTCGCGCTCGAGCGCGCCGACGTCGACCTCGCGCAGGTCGACGCGATCGCGGTGACCGCCGGCCCGGGGCTCGTCGGGCCGCTGACGGTCGGTGCGGCCGCCGCCAAGGCGCTCGCGGTCGGGCTCGACCGGCCGCTCTACGGGGTCAACCACGTCATCGGCCACGCCGCGGTCGACGAGCTCGTGCACGGCCCGTTCCCCGAGCGGGTCATGGCGCTCGTCGTCTCGGGCGGCCACTCGTCGCTGCTGCTCGTGGACGACATCGCGACCGACGTCACCGAGCTCGGCCACACGCTCGACGACGCCGCCGGCGAGGCGTTCGACAAGGTCGGCCGGCTGCTCGGCCTGCCGTACCCGGGCGGCCCGCACATCGACCGGCTCGCGCGCGAGGGGGACCCGACCGCCATCCGCTTCCCGCGCGGCCTGACCGCCGCCAAGGACCAGGCCCGGCACGCCGACGACTTCTCGTTCTCCGGCCTCAAGACGGCCGTCGCGCGCTGGGTCGAGGCGCGCCAGGACGCGGGGCAGGAGATCCCCCTGACCGACGTCGCCGCGTCGTTCGCCGCCGCCGTCGCGGACGTCCTCACCGCCAAGACCATCGCCGCATGCCGCCGCCACGACGTCGACACCCTCGTCGTCGGCGGCGGGTTCTCGGCGAACTCGCAGCTGCGCGAGCTCGCCGCCGAGCGCTGCGCCGAGGCCGGCATCACGCTGCGCATCCCGCCGATCCGCTACTGCACGGACAACGGCGCGATGATCGCCGCCCTGGGCGCGGCCGTGGTGCGGCGGGGGGTGCGGCCGTCCGCGCTCGACCTCCCGGTCGACTCGTCCATGCCGCTGACCCAGGTCACCGTCTGACCGTGGGTCAGGGCAGGACCCGCCACGCGCGGGCGCCCAGGAGGAACGCCACCGCCCAGACGGCGACAACCACGACGACGCCCGCGGGCGTCGTCGTCGACGCGACCGAGAGCTCGTCGGCCGAGCTGATGAAGGTCGTGGGTGCGCCGAACGGGTAGGCGGTGCGCTCACCGCCGCCGAGCGCCTCGAGCGTGTCCAGCGTCCCCGCCGTGTAGGCGAGCGCGAGGTAGAGCAGCGCGCCGACGGCCAGCGCGCCGCTCACCGCCCCGGACGTCCACCGCGGCAGGCGGCGGCCGAGCGCCGCCTTGTAGCCCTCGGCGAGGACGAGCGGGTGGCCCAGGTCCCGGACCGCCTGCGCCATGCCGACGTCGGCCGCCGCGAGCGTGAGCTCGGTGCGCAGGTCCCGGCGGATCTGCTTCTCCTGGCGACCGGGCAGGTCCTGGAGGTGCCACGACAGGCGCACCAGGAACCACTCGCGCCGCAGGACGTCGACGCGGGCCAGGGCGCGGGCCTCGACGGGGTGCTCGGACGGTGTCGGTGTGGTCATGGCTGCTCCTGCGAGGTGCGGTCGAGGACGGTGCGGTCGAGCACGGTGCGGACCGTCGCCGTGAGGTCCGACCACCCGCGGACGGCGTCGGCGACGTGCGCCGTGCCGGCCGGTGTCGGGCGGTAGTACTTGCGGGCGGGTCCGGACGAGGACGCCACCAGACGCGAGTCGACGAGGCCCTCGCGCTCGAGGCGCGTCAGCACCGGGTACACGGTGCCGCTGGAGATGTCGGCGAGCCCGTCGGCCTGGAGCCGCGTGACGAGCTCGTACCCGTACGACTCACGCTCCGCGAGCAGCAGCAGGACGAGCATGGGCAGCACGCCCTTGAGCAGCTGCGGATCACGTGCCGTCGGGCTCACGCGACGAGGCTATACCCGCTACTAGGTAATGCCAACTACCCCCGAGGTCGACGTCGGAGGTCGACCTCGGGAGGGGTGGGGCGCGCCCCGGGGCTCAGAGCGGCTTGCCGGCGCGCATCTCCTCGACCAGCGCGGCGACCACGGGGTCCAGCTCGCCGCCGTGGCGCCGCGCGACCGCGCGCTGGCGCTGGTAGGACGCGCCCTTGCGCAGGATCGTCCGCACGCTGTCGAGCTCGGCCGCGCAGCCGAGCCGCTCCGCGACGGGCTCGAGCTCCACGAGCAGGGAGCCGATCGCGTCGGTGACCAGCTCCTCGTCGCCGTGGGCGTTGAGGATGATGATCGCGTCCATGCCGTAGCGGGCGGAGCGCCACTTGTTCTCCTGCGCGAACCACGGCTGCAGGGCGGGCAGGTCCTTGCCCTCGTCGAGCATCGTCGAGAAGTGCTCCACCAGGCAGTGGGTGAGCGCCGCGAACGCCATCACCTCGGTGACGTTGGACGCCCCGTCGCAGATGCGGACCTCGAGGGTGCCGAACCGCGGCGACGGGCGCAGGTCCCAGCGGATCTCGTCGAACTGGTCGATCACGCCCGTGTGCACCATGTCGGCGGTGTAGCCCTCGAGCTGCTCCCACCGGTCGAACTGGAACGGCAGCCCGGCCGTCGGCAGCTGCTGGAACATCAGCGCGCGGTTGGACGCGTAGCCCGTGTCCTTGCCGCCCCAGAACGGCGAGGACGCCGAGAGAGACTGCAGGTGCGGGAAGTACGTGAGCATCGCGCGCAGGATCGGCAGCACCTTGGCGCGGTCCTCGATCCCGACGTGCACGTGCACGCCGTAGATGAGCATCTGCCGCCCCCACCACTGGGTGCGGTCGATGAGCGTCGCGTAGCGCTCCTTGTCGGTGACCTTCTGCTGCGCCCAGCGGGCGAACGGGTGGGTGCCGGCGCACATGAGCTCGACCCGCAGCGGGTCGGTCACCGCGCGGATCTCGTCGACGCTGGCCTCGAGGTCCCGGCCGGCCTCGGCCACGGTGCGGCACACCCGGGTGGCGATCTCGACGGTGTTGAGCAGCAGCTCCTGGCGGATCGTCGGGTGCTCGCCGCCGCCCGCGGGCGCGACGGCGTCGAGCACCGTCTGCGCGACCTGGCGCAGGTCGCCCGAGTCCGAGTCGACGAGGGCGAGCTCCCACTCCACCCCGAGGGTCGACCGCTCGGAGGCCGCGAACGGGATCTGCATCAGACCGGCTCCACGACGAGGACCTGCTGGGCGCCACCGACGCGCGTGAGCACGATCGTCGCCTCGGCGTCACCGCGCAGGTCGAGCTGCTTGCGCAGCTGCTCGGGCACGACGGCGGTCCCGCGCTTCTTGATCGTCAGGCGTCCGACGCCGCGCTCGCGCAGGGCCGTCCGTAGCCGCTTGAGCCCGAACGGCATGACGTCGAGCACGCGGTAGGCGGTCGCCAGCGCGCGGACGTCGGGCGCGCCGGGGTCGGCGGGGGCGTCGGCCTCGGGCCGCGGGGCCAGGTGGTCGGAGGTCACGTAGGCAATGGTGGGGTCGAGGAGGCGACCGTGCACGCCTGCCGCGACCAGCGAGACGAGGCCCGCCCGGATCACGGCCCCGTCAGGCTCGTACAGGTAGCCCCCCGGCGGGCCGACGTCGGCCGTCGGCACGCCGTCGGCCGGCGCGCGCAGCGTCGCGG
>CAUQTR010000269.1:0-3905 GCA_963521045.1 uncultured Actinotalea sp. | reverse complement strand
CGCTGCGGGTGCGGCGCGACCGGCCCGGCAGCTTCGTCGGTCCGGACGCCGGCTACCAGCCGGTCCCGGCGTCGACGGGCAACGCGATCGCGTTCGCGCGCACCGACTCGGGCGTGCCCGGCGCCATCACCGTCGCCACCCGGCTCGCGCTCTCGCTCGAGCGGCTCGGCGGCTGGGGGACGCACACGGTGGCGATCCCGGAGTGGCGGTGGACGGACGTGCTCACGGGCCGCACGATCGAGGGCGGCGTCGTGCCGCTCGAGCACCTGCTGGCCCAGCTCCCGGTGGCCCTGCTCGTGCCCGCCGGGCAGGCTTGACGGGTGACCGAGCAGCCCCTGCCTGACGAGACCGAGCCACCCGCCCCGGGCGCCGACGGATCGACCGCCCTCCCGGCACCCCGGGTGTGGGCACCGGACGCCGGACGCGTCGAGCTCGACCTGCCCGGTGTGCCCGAGGAGGACGGCACCGGCACGCGGCACCTCATGGAGCGCGAGGACGACGGCTGGTGGCGCTCCCCGGTCCTGGTGGCGCACGGCACCGACTACGCCTTCCGCGTCGACGGCGGCGACCCCACGCCCGACCCGCGCAGCGCGTGGCAGCCGGCGGGCGTGCACGGGCCGAGCCGCGTGTTCGACACCGGGCTGCACGCGTGGACCGACGGTGCGTGGGCCGGGCGGGACGTCCGAGGTGCGGTGGTCTACGAGCTGCACGTGGGCACGTTCACCGACGAGGGCACGCTCGACGCCGCCGTGGAGCGCCTGGACCACCTCGTCACCCTCGGGGTGGACGTCGTCGAGCTCATGCCCGTCGCGGCGTTCCCCGGCACGCACGGCTGGGGCTACGACGGCGTCGCGCTGTACGCCGTGCACGAGCCGTACGGCGGTCCGGCGGCGCTCCAGCGGTTCGTCGACGCCGCGCACGCCCGCGGGCTCGCCGTGTGCCTGGACGTGGTGCACAACCACCTCGGCCCCTCCGGCAACTACCTGCACGCCTACGGCCCGTACTTCACCGACAACCACGCGACGCCGTGGGGCCAGGCGGTGAACCTCGACGACGAGGGCTCGGACGAGGTCCGCCGGTTCCTCGTCGAGAACGCGCTGTGGTGGCTGCGCGAGTTCCACGTCGACGCGCTGCGGCTCGACGCGGTGCACGCGCTCGTGGACGACTCGCCCCGGCACGTGCTCGCCGAGCTGGCCGACGCGGTCGCCGAGCTCTCGGCCGAGCTCGGCCGGCCGTTGTCGCTCGTCGCGGAGTCCGACCTCAACGACGCCCGCATGGTCACGGCCACGGCCGACGGCGGTCGGGGCATGACGGCCCAGTGGGCGGACGACGTCCACCACGCCGTGCACGCGTTCCTCACGGGCGAGCGGCACGGCTACTACGTCGACTTCGGCTCGGCGGAGGTGCTCGCGAAGGTCCTCACGCGCGTCTTCCTGCACGACGGCACGTGGTCGACGTTCCGTGGCGAGACGTGGGGGGCGCCGGTCCCGCCCGGCACCGACGGGCACCGCTTCGTCGCCTTCAGCCAGGACCACGACCAGGTCGGCAACCGCGCACTCGGCGACCGGCCGTCGCAGCACCTCGACGACGCCGGCCTCGCGGCCTCGGCGGCGCTCGTGCTCCTCTCGCCGTTCACGCCCATGCTCTTCATGGGTGAGGAGTGGGGCGCGCGCACGCCGTGGCAGTACTTCACCGACCACGCCGAGCCCGAGCTCGTCGAGGGCATCCGCCGCGGCCGTCGCGAGGAGTTCGCGGGGCACGGCTGGGACGCGGTCTACGGCGGCGAGCCCGACGTGCCGGACCCGCAGGACCCGGCGACCGTCGAGGTGAGCCGCCTGGACTGGACGGAGCCGGAGCGCCCCGCCCACGCCCGCATGCTGCGCTGGTACACCGAGCTCATCGCCCTGCGCCGCACCGAGCCCGGGATCGCGTCCGGTGACCTCACCGCCGTGCGCGTCGAGCACGAGGACGGCCGGTGGCTCGCGGTGCACCGCGGCGACGTCGTCGTCGTGCTCGGCCTCGCCGACGGTGTGTCCGCCCCGTACTCGGGGGAGGTCCTGGCCGCCTTCGGCGACCCGGTCGTCGACCCGGTCACGACGTTCCCGCACCGGGGCGTCGCCGTGCTGAGGACCTGAGGAGACCGCCATGGCGCGAGCAGGACGATGGACGACACCCCCGGTGGAGGCGCTCCGCGTCGGCGAGGGGTTCGACCTCGCGGCCTTCGACCGGCGCGCCACGCCCGGCTGGGACGGGGACAAGAGGTCCGCCGAGGCGGCCCTGGCAGCCCAGGGCGAACGCCTCTCGGAGCTCCAGGAGAAGCTCTTCGCGCACGGACGCACCGGCGGTGACCGGTCGGTCCTGCTCGTGCTCCAGGGCATGGACACGGCCGGCAAGGGCGGCATCGTGCGGCACGTGCTGGGGATGGTCGACCCGCAGGGGGTCGCCCTGCGCTCGTTCGGCGTCCCGACCGCCGAGGAGCGCAGGCACCACTACCTCTGGCGCATCCGCCGGGCGCTGCCGCGGCCCGGGTACATCGGGGTCTTCGACCGCTCGCACTACGAGGACGTGCTGGTGGTCAAGGTCGAGGAGCTCGTGCCGGCGCCGGAGATCGAGGGCCGGTACGCGGAGATCAACGCCTTCGAGGCGAAGGCGGTGGCCGCGGGCACGCGGGTGGTGAAGGTGGCGCTCATGGTCTCGCTCGAGGAGCAGGCCGCGCGCCTGCGCGAGCGGCTCGTCCGGCCCGACAAGCACTGGAAGTACAACCCGGGCGACATCGACGCGCGCGAGCGGTGGCCGCTGTACCAGGAGGCCTACCAGGCGGTCCTCGACCGGACGTCGTCGGACGCCGCGCCCTGGTACGTCGTCCCTGCCGACCGCAAGTGGTACGCGCGGCTGGCCGTCGGCGCGCTCCTGCTCGACGCGCTGGAGGGGCTCGACCTCGGGTGGCCGCCCGCCGACTTCGACCCCGAGCACGAGCTGCGCCGCCTCGAGGCCTCCAAGCCCGCCTGACCCGTCCATCCGACGTGCCCATCCGACCGGCCCATCCGACCGGCCCGTCCGACCAGCCCGCCTGGCCGGCCCATCCCACCGGCCCGTGCCGGCACCTCAGGCGATGCGCCCGTGCCCCTCCTGCGCGAGCGCCCCGAGGCGTGAGAGCGCCCGGAGGTACTTCTTGCGGTACCCGCCACGCAGCATCGCCTCGTCGAACAGCACGGGCTCGTGCCCCTCGTCCGGGCCGCCGAGCAGCACGGGCACGTCGTCCTCGTAGAGGCGGTCGACGAACGAGACGAGCCGCAGCGCGTCCGCCTGGTCCGGGGCCGGGCCCACACCCGTGATCCCGACGGCCGGGACGCCGGTCAGCAGCGCGCCGTAGCGGCTCGGGTGCACGGTGCGCAGGTGCCCCAGCAGTCCGTCGAACGCGTCGCACGTCGCGCCGGGGACGTCCGCGACGGCCGCCCGGACGACGTCGTCCGCGAGCGTGGTCAACCGCGTCGCGCCGCGGTGCCGGTAGTCGGGCCCGTCGATCCGCACGACCGTGAACCGGTCGGCCATGGCCTGGATCTCGCGCAGGAAGTCCTCGGCGGCGAACCGTCCCTCGCCCAGCTGCTCGGGCAGCGTGTTGGACGTGGCAGCGAGCGCGACGCCGGCGTCCGACAGCTCGCGCAGCATCCGGGACATGAGGAGCGTGTCCCCCGGGTCGTCCAGCTCGAACTCGTCGATGCACACGAGCCGCCGGCCGGCGAGCGCCGCCACCGTCGGCGCGAAGCCGAGGGCCCCCACGAGGTGGGTGTACTCGACGAAGCTGCCGAACGCCGAGCCCGGCACCCGGTGCGCGAGGGCGGCGAGCAGGTGCGTCTTGCCGACCCCGAACCCCCCGTCGAGGTAGACGGCGGGCGGGGTCGGCG
>CAUQTR010000268.1:0-3910 GCA_963521045.1 uncultured Actinotalea sp. | reverse complement strand
CGGAGCGGACGGACGGAGCGGCGCGTCCCGGCCGGCCAGCGCAGGGCCCGAGTCGCGGCGGGACCGACACGTGGGCATGCGCGGCCGACGGCGAGCGCGAACGGGGCCCGGGTGACGGCGTGCCCGGCGACGACGAGGGTGCAAGATCGCCCCTGGCCGCCACACATCCAGGGCACAGTGGCTCTCGCCACCCCGAGCTCTCGGAGGACCACGTGCGACCTCGTCACCGCCGGTCGGCACGCGCCGTCGTGGTGTTAGCGTCCGCCGGCCTGCTCGCCGCGTGCGCCGGAGGTCCCCCTCGCGGCTCCGTCGCGGAGTACCGCGGCGTCGTCCTCGACGTCGAGCCGGGCAGCGTGTCCGTGGCGGACGTCGCGGCCGCGCAGACGGCCTTCGGCATCGACCTCCTGCACGCGGTGTGCGCCGCGAAGCCCGGCGAGAACCTCCTCGTCTCCCCGACGTCCGCGGCGGAGGCGCTCGGCCTGCTCCAGCCCGCGGCAGGCGGGCCGACGGCCGGCGCCGTCGCTGACGTGCTGCACCTGCCCGAGTGGTCGGACGACCTGGCCGCCGCGCTGCGCGACCACACGGCCGCCCTCGGTGCGCTGGGCGCCGAGAGAGACGACGCCGACAGCCTGCGGATGAGCAAGCGCGTGTGGGCCGACCCGAGCGTCCAGCCGACGGACGCCTACCTCGACGCGGTGGCGACCGGGTACGACGCCGGGCTCGAGGCGCTCGACTTCCGCGGCGACCCGGACGGGGCGACCGCGCGCATCAACGACGCCGTGCGCCAGGACACGAACGACCGCATCCCCACGCTCTTCGACGAGCCGCTGACCACCTCCACGCGCGTCGTGCTGACGAACGCGGTCCACCTCGACGCGGCGTGGGAGACGCCGTTCGAGGACGCGCAGCCCGCACCGTTCCACGCGCCCGGCGGGGACGTCACCGCGGAGATGATGACCGAGGGCGAGGGCACGGTGACGAGTGTCGACGGCTGGTCGCGCGTCGAGCTGCCGTACCGCGACGGCACGCTCGCGGCGGTGGCGGTGCTGCCGCCCGACGGCGTGGACCCGTGCACCGTCGACGTCCCACGCCTCGACGACCTCGCCGACCGGTCGCCGGGCACGGAGGCGGACGTCTCGATGCCGCGCGTGCGGATGGAGCAGACCCACGACCTGCTCGACCTGCTCGTGGGCCTCGGGCTGCCCACCGACGGCGACTTCTCCGGGTTCGGCGCGGACACGCCGCTCGAGATCTCCCAGGTCGTCCAGAAGACCTTCATCGAGGTCGACGAGGAGGGGACCGAGGCCGCCGCCGCGACCGGCATCGCCGTGGAGGCCGGCGCCGCCCCAGGCGAACCCGAGCGCGTCGAGCTCGACCGGCCCTTCCTCCTCGTGCTCACCGACACGGCGACCCGCTCGCCGCTCTTCTTCGCGGTCGTCCAGGACCCGACGGCCTGACGAGGTCCGTCCCGGGGCCGACGCGCCCGGCCCCGGCGCCGTCAGCGCTTCATCGTCCCGACGACGTCGTCGACCAGCCCGTACGCGACCGCCTCGCGCGCGGAGAAGATGCGGTCGCGGTCCGTGTCGGCGCGCAGCTTCTCGACCGCATGACCGGTGTGCCGCGAGAGCACCTGCTCCACCTCCGACCGCAGGCGCAGCACCTCACGCGCCTGGATCTCGAGGTCCGCCGCGGTGCCCTCGCCACCGCCCGACGGCTGGTGCAGCAGCACGCGCGCGTGCTCGAGCGCGAACCGCTTGCCCTGCGTCCCCGCGGCCAGCAGCACCGCCGCCACCGACGCCGCCTGCCCCATGCAGAAGGTCGAGATGTCCGGCCGGACGAACTGCATCGTGTCGTAGATCGCCATGAGTGCCGTGAGTGAGCCGCCGGGCGAGTTGATGTAGAGGTTGATGTCCGTGTCCGGGCTCTCGGCCTGCAGGTGCAGCAGCTGGGCGATGACCACGTTCGCGACGCCGTCGTCGATCTCGCTGCCGAGGAAGATGATCCGCTCGGACAGCAGCCGGCTGAACACGTCCGACGTGCGCTCGCCGGTCGGCCGCCGCTCGACCACGTACGGGATCGTGTACGTGCTCATCCCAGCCCCACCTTCCGCAGCCCGCCCTCGGGCCGCACGTCCTCGAGGTCCACGACCACACGGTCGACGAACCCGTACGCGAGCGCCTCGTCCGCCGTGAACCAGCGGTCACGGTCGCTGTCGCGCTCGATGGTGGCGACGTCCTGACCCGTGTGCTCGGCGATGAGGCCCTGCATCGTCCGCTTGGTGTGCGCCATGTTCTCGGCCTGGATCGCGATGTCGACGGCGGTGCCGCCCAGGCCGCCCGACGGCTGGTGCATGAGCACGCGCGCGTGCCGCAGGATGAACCGCTTGCCGGGCGTCCCCGCGCTGAGCAGGAACTGCGCGGCGCTCGCGGCCAGGCCCATCCCGAGCGTCGCGACGTCGTTCGGGATGAGCCGCATCGTGTCGTAGACCGCGAGCGCGGCGCTCACCGAGCCGCCCGGCGAGTTGATGTAGAGCGCGATGTCCCGGCGCGGGTCCTCCGCCGAGAGCAGGAGCAGCTCCGCGCACAGGCGGTTGGCGATCTCGTCGTCGACCGGCCGGCCCAGTACGACGATGCGCTGGTGCAGCAGGCGGGCGGCGAGCTGGTCGTCGAAGCCGCCCCCGGGCGGCGCGGCGGTCGGGGCGTCCATGGGTCCTCCGAAGTGGGTGCGTTGGGCGGGCGGGTAGCTCCCGACCACCGTCGCACCGGCGCACCCCATGGCGACCGTGCGTCTGCCCGCGGCGGATCCGCCGACGGCAGACGCGCCCCTCAGCGGGGGCGGCTCGGCGGTGCGTCGAGGCCCATCTGCTGCGGCTCGAGGCTCGTCACCGTCGTGAGCAGGAACGCCGAGTCCTCGAGCGCCCGCACGCCGTGACGCTCGTGCGTCAGCCGCGCGAGCTGGCCGGCGGCGATCTCCTCGACCTCCTGACCGGTCACGCGCACGCGGCCGGCCAGCACGAAGACGCTCGCAGCGTGGGGCGCGTTGTGCTCGCCCAGCTCCGAGCCGGCCGTGAGCGCGATGACCGTCTGCCGCAGCACGCCGTCGTGCAGCACCAGCTCGGCGCTGCGGCCGTGCGGGGAGTCCTGCGCGGCGGCGAGGTGCGAGCGGACGAGGTCGGCGACGTCGGGCAGGTCGGTCAGGTGCGGCACGGTGTCCTCCTGGGTGGTCCGGCACGGGCTCCGGGGCCCCCATCCTCGCGCTCCGGCACCGCCCGAGCCACCCCGTCGGCCGAACCGTCCTGACCGCGGAGCCACCCCGCCGCCGAGCCGCGCTCCGGTCGTGGGATCACGGCGCACGGGCGACCCTGGGGGGATGTTCCTCTTCTTCGGCACCCGCCGGCGGCGCCGGGCTCTCGGCACCGGCTCGTTCCACTGCCCCTACTGCTACGAGCAGCGGCAGTACGAGCAGCTCGAGCAGCGCACCTGGTTCCACGTGTTCTGGATCCCCCTGTTCCCGCTCGGCTCCGCGCACGAGTCCGTGCGCTGCACCGTGTGCGGCGGCGAGTGGGCACCGGCCGTGCTCGGCGGCCCGACCGACACGTGAGCGCCCCGGCGATCCTGTGGCTACGCCGTGACCTGCGGCTGCACGACCTGCCCGCGCTCGGGTCCGCGCACGACGACGGCGGCACCGTGCTGCCCGTCTTCGTGCTCGACCCGACCCTCCTCGCGTCCGCCGGCGCCGTCCGCACCGTCTGCCTCGTCGACGCGCTGCGCTCGCTCCACGACTCCTACGACGGCGCGCTCGTGGTGCGGTCCGGGCGGCCCGAGGAGGTGCTGCCCGCGCTCGCGGCCGACGTCGGCGCCGAAAGCGTGCACGTGAGCGCGGAGCCGTCGCCGTACGGGCGGCGCCGGGA
>CAUQTR010000267.1:0-3916 GCA_963521045.1 uncultured Actinotalea sp. | reverse complement strand
CGGCCGAGCAGCTCCGCCGCCGTGGCGCGCAGCCACTCGCGGTGCCGTTCGGCGACGGCGCGGACCGGGTGCGTCACGTCGGGGTACTCGGCGACGGCGTTGAGGAACGGGCAGCCGCGGAACCCGTCCCCGCACGCCTGCTCGGCGAGCTGGTCCGCGTACGCGGCGAGCACCGCCGCGGGGTCGTCGGGGTGCTCCGACCGCCACCCCGCGATCGCGTGCCGCTCGCCGGCGGCCACGGTCTCGAGGTAGGCCTCGACCAGGCGGTCCTTGGTGGGGAAGTGCCGGTAGAAGGTCACCTTCGTGACCCCGGCCCCGGCCATGACGGCGTCGGCGCTCACCGCGCGGATGCCCTCGAGGTAGAAGCGCGGCGCGGCCGCCTCGAGGATGCGCCGGGCGACGTCGGACTGGCCGCCGTCGCGGGTCGGGTGCCCGACCACGGGCGCACCGGGGACGGGCGTGAGCGTCACCATGAGCTCATCCTCGTGCCTCACGGCGGCGGCCCAGGAGCGCGTCGACCGGCGCCTCGCCGCGTGCCCGGCCCTCGCGCCACGCGCGCCAGGCGCCCGTCGACCACAGGGCCCACAGGACCAGCAGCGGCTGCCCGAGGAGCCGGAGCCCGCGCGCGAGGTCGGAGTCCAGACCGAACGCGTCGGTCCGGGTGACGAGCTGGGAGATGTTGCCGGGGAAGATCACGACGAAGAACGCCGCGACCACCCAACCCACGGCCGTCCGCCAGCGGCGGGGGACCACCACCAGTGCCGTGCCGAGCACGATCTCGACGACGCCGGAGACGAGGACGACGGCGTCCGGGTCGGCCGGGAACCACGGTGGCACCTGCGCCTGGAAGTCCTGGCGTGCCGTCGTGAGGTGGCTGATCCCCGCGAAGGCCAGCGTGGTGCCGAGGACGAGCCGCCCGACGGTCCGGCGCGCTCTCATGCGACCGCGGACGCGGCGTCGTCCGTCGTCGTGGTGATCCGGACGGCGATGTTGCCGCGCGTCGCGTTGGAGTAGGGGCAGACCTCGTGGGCGCGGGAGACGAGGCGTTCGGCGGCGTCCTGCGGCAGGCCCGAGATCTCGACGTGCAGGGCGGCCTCGAGCGTGAAGGCGCCGGACCCGCCCGCGACGAGGCCGATCTCCGCGACGACGGCGGAGTCGCTGATCGGCGTCCTCTCGGCAGCGGCGACGGACTTCAGCGCCGAGTGGAAGCAGGACGCCCACCCCGCCGCGAAGAGCTGCTCGGGGTTGGTGCCGCCGCCGGGACCGCCGAGGGTCGTCGGGACCGCGAGCGTGACGTCGAGCAGCCCGTCCTCGGACACGGCGCGGCCTCCCGCGCGGCCCTCCCCGGTCGCGGTGGCGATGGCGGTGTACAGGGCGGCCATGGGATCTCCTTGGTAGACGAACTAGTTCACCTACCATAACCGCGCGACGCGGGATCGACCAGCCCGCCTGGTCGGCCCGGGGGTGCGCGTCGCGATCGGAGCGCCGTGGCCGTCGAATGGCAGGTGGACGGACCCCTCGGGCTGACGCACGACACCCCGGCCGCCACGAGGGCGACCGGGGTGCCGGGTCGACGTCAGCTGCGGCCGGGTCGGGCCGCGTGCGTGTCAGACGTCGAAGTAGAGCTCGAACTCGTGCGGGTGCGGGCGCAGGCGGATCGGCTCGATCTCGTGCGTCCGCTTGTAGTCCAGCCACGTCTCGATGAGGTCGGGCGTGAACACGCCGCCCTCGGTGAGGAAGTCCGAGTCCGCCTCGAGCGCGTTGAGCGCCTCGTCCAGCGTCGCCGGGAGCTGCTGGATGGTGGCGTGCTCCTCGGGCGGCAGCTCGTAGAGGTCCTTGTCGACCGGCTCCGGCGGCTCGATCTTGTTCTTGATGCCGTCGAGACCGGCCATGAGCATCGCCGCGAACGCCAGGTACGGGTTCGACGACGGGTCGGGGACGCGGAACTCGATGCGCTTGGCCTTGGGGTTCGAGCCCGTCACGGGGATCCGGACGCAGGCCGACCGGTTGCGGGCCGAGTAGACGAGGTTGACCGGCGCCTCGAAGCCCGGGACCAGGCGGTGGAAGCTGTTCACCGTCGGGTTCGTGAACGCGAGCAGGGCCGGCGCGTGCTTGAGCAGGCCGCCGATGTACCAGCGCGCGAGGTCCGACAGACCGCCGTAGCCCTTCTCGTCGTAGAAGAGCGGCTCGCCGTTCTTCCACAGCGACTGGTGGCAGTGCATGCCCGAGCCGTTGTCGCCGAAGAGCGGCTTCGGCATGAACGTCACGGTGCGGCCGTTGCGGTGCACGACGTTCTTGACGACGTACTTGAAGAGCATCACCTTGTCGGCGGACTTGGCGAGCTCGTCGAAGCGGTAGTTGATCTCCGCCTGGCCGGCGGTGCCGACCTCGTGGTGCGAGCGCTCGACCTGCAGGCCCAGCTTGTCGAGCTCGATGCAGATCTCGTCGCGCAGGTCCGAGAAGTGGTCGACCGGGGCCACGGGGAAGTAGCCGCCCTTGTAGGGCGTCTTGTGCCCGAGGTTGCCGCCGTCCTCCTTGCGGCCGGTGTTCCACGCCGCCTCGACGGAGTCGATGTGGTAGTAGCTCTCGGACTGGCTCGTGTGGAACCGGATGTCGTCGAAGATGTAGAACTCGGCCTCGGGCGCGAAGAACGCGGTGTCCGCGATGCCGGTGGACTTGAGGTACGCCTCCGCCTTGGCGGCGACCTGGCGCGGGTCGCGGCTGTAGGGCTCGTCGGTGTACGGGTCGACGATGGACATGTTGACGTTGAGCGTCTTCTCGACGCGGAACGGGTCGATGTACGCGGTCGAGATGTCCGCGAGGAGCTTCATGTCGGACTCGTGGATGGCCTGGAAGCCGCGGATCGACGAGCCGTCGAACATCTGGCCCTCGGTGAAGAACGCGGCGTCGACCGTGGAGGCCGGCACGTTGAAGTGCTGCATGACCCCAGGGAGGTCGCAGAACCGGACGTCGACGAACTTGACGCCCTCATCCTTGATGAAGGCCATGACCTCATCGGCGGAACTGAACATCCGGTGATCTCCTTGGTCTCGCGCTCGGCGCGGTGGGACGTCGCGGGTGGGGGTCGATCGTCGGGTCCGACGGTAGGGGGCCGCGGTTTCCCGTCGGTGTACCAAGTGTTTCCGCCGCGTTACCTACGTCCGGTCCGGGCGCGCACCGGCCGTGGCGTCGGCCGGCGTGAGGGCCATCGGCGCTGGCCTAGGCTCGCGACGTGGCGTCGCGACGGGAGGACCTCGGGTCCTGGCTGGAGGGTACTCCCGGCGACCCGTCGTCCGGGGGCGGTGCGGACGACGTCCTGCCCGCTCACGGACCCGGCTCGCGCGCGACCCTGGGCCGTCGCGTCGTGGCGCTGGCCGTGGACTGGATGCTCTCGCAGGCGGTCGCCGCCCAGTTCTTCCCCGACCCGACGAGCCCCGCGCCGGGGATCTTCTCCGCCGACCCGGTGGCGACGCTCGGGGTCTTCGCGCTGTCCACCGCCGTCCTGGTCGCCACGCTCGGCTTCAGCATCGGCCACCGTCTCGTGGGCATCCGGGTCGTGCGCCTGGTCGACGCGGCCCGGCCGGCCGCCGAACCGCAGACCTCGCCCCGGGCTCCGGGCGTCGTGGCCGGGGCCGTCCGGACGGTGCTGCTCTGCCTCGTCATCCCCGCGGTGGTCTGGGACAAGCAGGGACGCGGCATGCACGACGCCGCCGCGGGCACGGTGCTCGTCCGGCGCTGACCCGGCCGGTCACGCCGCGGGCGCACGGTGCGAACCGGTCAGCGCGGGGCGGTCCAGACGAGGCTGTAGCGCCAGTAGAGCCGCCGGCGCATCGTCGAGCCGGGCAGCAGCTCGCGCGCGGTGGAGCGGATCTCGCCGTACGTCGTGCGCGGGTCAGCCACGGGGACGCCCGCGTCC
>CAUQTR010000266.1:0-3916 GCA_963521045.1 uncultured Actinotalea sp. | reverse complement strand
GCCGTCGCCCGGCGGGCCGGCATCGCGGTGCACCTCATCACCGGCGACCACATCGGCACGGCCACGGCGATCGCGCACGACCTCGGCCTCGACGGCGAGGCGGTCTCCGGCGCCGGGCTCGACCGGATGGACGACGACGAGCTGGCCGCGCGCGCCGCGGACCTCGTCGTGCTCGCGCGCGTGAGCCCGGAGCACAAGATCCGCATGGTCGACGCCCTGCGCCGGGACGGCTCGGTCGTCGCGATGACGGGTGACGGGGTCAACGACGCGCCCGCGCTCAAGCAGGCGGACATCGGCATCGCCATGGGCATCACGGGCACCGACGTCTCCAAGAGCGCGGCGACCATGATCCTCACGGACGACAACTTCGCCACCATCGTCACCGCCGTGCGCGAGGGCCGGGGCATCTACGACGACGTCGTGAAGTTCGTGCGGTTCCAGATCGCGACGTCGTGGGGCTTCGTGCTGATCTTCCTCACCGCGGGCGTGCTCGGTATCGCCGCTGGAGCCCCGTTCACGGCGCTCCAGGTGCTCTGGGTCAACATCATCATGGACGGTCCGCCGGCCATGGCCCTCGGCCTCGACCGCCCGGACACCGACGTCATGGAGCGGCCCCCGCGGCCCGTGGGTGAGCGGATCCTGACCCCGGCCCGGCTGGTGCGGATCGTCCTCGCAGCCACGGTGATGGCGGTGGGCACCCTCGCGGTGCTCGTGCTGACGCCGGGTGATGCGCCGGCGGCCGGGACGGCGACGGTCGCGGGCACGCTCGCCTTCACCACGTTCGTGCTGTTCCAGGTGCTCAACCTGCTCAACGTGCGTAGCGTCGACGCGTCGGTCTTCTCGCGCGCGACCCTCACCAACGGCGCCCTCTGGGCCGCCCTGGGCGCGATCCTCGTGCTCCAGGTCGCGGTGGTGCACGTGCCGGCGCTCCAGGGCTTCTTCGGCACGACGGCGCTGACCGCCGGGCAGTGGGCGACGGCGGCCGCGGTGGCCTCCTCCGTCCTGTGGGTCGAGGAGGGGCGCAAGGCATGGCACCGCGCGCGGACGCGGGATCTGCCCTCTGCCGTCTAGCCCGTTCGGGTGAACGTCGACGATGCGGCGATGTCGATCACTCGGGCCGCTGACCAGCGTCAACACGCACCGGAGGGCCCTGTACCGGTGCCCCCGCGGCCCTCGCAACCGCTCGGCGCTGAAACCGGGGGTGAAAACCGCGTCATGGGGGGTGAAGTCCGCACTCTCTCCAGGTGTACCCGCACAACCGGTGCTTCACCCCGAGCACCGCCCCCTGGAGGTCATCATGACGATCGAAGCGACCGAGCTGCGCATGGTCCCCAACCAGCGCCCCGCAGAGCCCCTCACGCGCCGCGAGCGCGTGATCCTCTCGAACCTCGACGAGACGGTGACGCTCGAGGAGATCGCCACGAAGCTCTTCGTCACGCGCAACACCGTGAAGTCGCAGGTCCGCAGCGTGTACAAGAAGCTCGGCGTCTCCACGCGGGCCGACGCCGTGGCGTGCGCCCGCCAGATCGGCCTGCGCTGACCCGGCTGCTGACCGCCGCCTGACGCTCCGCCTCCGCACGACCACCGGGGCTCCGGGGTGGCCGGTCCGATTCGGACCGGCCACCCGGCCCAGGTAATGTCGGGGGACGCACCCTCCGGCCCCCCGGGCCCCGCAGCGAGGCAGGTGGCAGTGGATCGTCCGGCCGGCCGACCTGCGGCCGACGAGCACTGGGCGCCCGACCACCTGGTCCTGGACCGCAGGGTCCTCAGCCACGCGGGCCGGCTCTTCGTCGAGCAGGACGCCGCAGGCACCGTGCTCGTGCACTCACCCCTCGCCGGCATGGCCGCCGTCGAGCAGAGGTACCCCGCCTGGGCGCTCGGCCCCTTCGGGCGGATCGAACCCGAGAACGACCTCCCGTCAGCACCAGGTGTGTACGCCCTGGTCACGGGAGGCACCGTGCGGTACGTGGGCTCCTCCACCGACCTCGCCCGCACGTTCGGTCAGCGCGCCGGGTTCGGAGACATCTCGCGCCGCGACGCGCAGAACCCTCGCCGCGAGGAGCACTGCCGGCTGAACCGGCTCGTGACCGCCGAGGCGCGAGCGGGCCGCACCGTCGACGTCTACGTGCTCGTGCTCGAGCCGCAGAGCGGGCTCGCGCGCCTGGTGCGCCGCTCCGGCGACGACGTCGAGGCGATCGCCGTCGAGCTCGCGGCCACCTCGAAGGGCTCCTGGCACCTGCCCCGCTGACCCGTGCCGTGGGCCGGCCCGTGCCGTCCCGTCGGCCGGCTCACCTGCCGATCAGGCCTCGCGCGACGACAGCAGGCAGAACTCGTTCCCGTCGGGGTCGGCGAGCACCTCCCAGCTGACGTCGGGCCCCTGACCGACGTCGACCCGGGTGGCGCCGAGGTCGAGCAGCCGCGCGATCTCTGCGTCCCGGTCCTGCGAGGGCAGCGGCGCCAGGTCCAGGTGCAGCCGGTTCTTGCCCTGCTTGTCGTGGTCGACGCGCAGGAAGGTGAGGCCGGGCGGGACCTGCTCGAACCGCAGCGTCGGACCGAGCTCGGCCGCCCACGGCGGGATCACGACGACCTCGTCGTCGTCGGCGTACGACACCTCCCAGCCCAGGGCCTGCGCCCACCAGTCCGCGAGCCGCCGCGGCTCGCGTGCCTCGACGACGACGGAGTACCAGCGCAGTGCCATGAGACCTCCCCGTTCGGTGGTGGTGCTCCATGACACCACCCGGGTCCGACACGCGTCACGGGCCGGGCCCGCGCCTCGCGGTGCGTCGACGGTCCGGGGCAGCGAGCCGCCCAGGCCGTCTGGGAGGATCCGTCCATGACGAGCCGGCCGGACCCCGTGCTCGTCGTCGCCGCGGGGATCGTCGACGACCTGGACCGGCCCACGCGCCTCCTCGCGGCGCGCCGCAGCAAGCCGCTCAGCCTGGCCGGGCGCTGGGAGTTCCCCGGCGGCAAGGTGGACGCCGACGAGACGCCCGTCGAGGCGCTGCACCGGGAGATCGTCGAGGAGCTGGGCGTCCGCATCGCGCTCGGTGCGGAGATCACCGGGCCGTCCGGGGGCTGGCCCATCACGCACGGGTACGTCATGCGCCTGTGGGCCGCGGTCGTCGTCGACGGCGAGCCCGAGCCGCTGGTCGAGCACGACGCGCTCACGTGGCTCGCCGCGGGGTCCTGGCTGTCGGTGCCGTGGCTCGACCCGGACGTGCCGATCGTGGAGGCGCTCGCGGACCGTGCCGCCCGACCGGGCGGCCTGGCCTGAGTCAAGCCGGCGTCCCGCCCCGACGCTGCGCACGGCTCACCGCACGCGCGTGAGCCGCTCCTGGAGGTCCCTGTACGCCACCGGCTCGACGGCGGGCGGCGTCCCCCCGCGCACCGCGGCCGCCGTGGCGAGCGCGGCACCCAGCGCGTGCCGGTAGATCGCGGAGCCCGTGCTGACGCGCGCGACGCCTGCCCGGGCGAGCGCCCCGAGGTCCGCCCCGGGCTGCCACAGGACGTTGACCGGCGGACCGACCGCGACGACCGCCTCGACGCCACGCAGGTCGGTGAGGCCGGGGACGAACACCCCGTGCGCGCCGGCGTCGCGGTAGGTCGCGAGCCGCCGGACCGTCTCGTCCAGCCGGTCGGGCCCGTCGCCGATCCAGAACGTGTCCGTCCGCGCGTTGACGAACAGGCCGACCTCGACCACGGCGGCGACCACGGCGGCGTGGCGGTCGGCGTCGCTCAGGCCACCGCCGGGACGCCCGTCCTCGAGGTTGACGCCGGCCACGCCCACGGACGCGAGGCGGGCCGCGAGCTCGGCGACCTCGGCGGGGTCGTCCGAGCCGCCGTCCTCGAGGTCGACGGTGAGCGGCACGGTCAGCCGCCCTGCGAGGGCGGTCGCCAGGGCGACGCTCGGCTCGCC
>CAUQTR010000265.1:0-3919 GCA_963521045.1 uncultured Actinotalea sp. | reverse complement strand
GGTCTCGCCGTCGAGCCGCCGGACGACGCGGGCCGGGTTGCCGACCGCGACGACGTCGGCGGGCAGGTCCCGCACGACGACCGCACCCGCGCCGACCACGGTGTTGGCGCCGATCGTCACCCCGGGGCACACCACGACCCCGCCGCCGAGCCACACGTTGTCACCGATGGCGATCGGGAGCGCGGCCTCCCACTTGTCGCGCCGGGGGCCGGGCTCGACCGGGTGCGTGGGCGTGAGCAGCTGGACGTTCGGTCCGATCTGCACGTCGTCGCCGATCGTGATGGGCGCGACGTCGAGCGCCACGAGACCGAAGTTGGCGAAGGACCGCGCGCCTATCGTCAGGTGGCTGCCGTAGTCGACCCGGAACGGCGGCCGGATCTCCGTGCCCTCGCCGATGCCGCCCAGCAGCTCCTCGAGGAGACGGCGGCGCAGCGGGCCCTGGCGCACGCTCGTCGCGTTGTACGCGTCGGCCAGGTCGAGCGCACGCGCGCTCGCCTCCGCCAGCTCGGGGTCGTCGGCGATGTAGAGGTCGCCCGCGAGCATCCGCTCGCGCATGGTCCGGGGATCGTCGGTCACGCCGGCGATCGTACCTACCGTTGTGGACGAGCGTCCACAACGGCTACATCCCGCCGCCCGACGCCGGCAGCAGCGGCGCGAGGGTGTCCCACCGACCGATCTCGCACCCGTCGGTGCGGGTGAACCGCGCGGAGACCGGCGCGCCGTCGAGCGTGCCCTCGACGGTCGCGACCTGCGGTCCGCCGTACTGCTGGGTACACATGGCGTCCGCCGGGACCTCCTCGAAACCGTCCGACCCGACGGCGGCGAGCGTCGCGCACGCGGCCGCGGCGTCGGGGTGGTCGCCCCCGACCGGCTCGCACGTGAGAGTCAGTGTCCGCGTGGCCCCGGAGCCGGTCTCGTCGAGCGTCACGGTCAGCTCGGCGGCTGCCCCCGGAGGGGCCGGTGGGCTCGTGGGCGAAGGGCTGGCCTCGGACGTGCTCAGCGCCGTGACGGACGGCGGGGTGCCGGCCGGACCGTCCGTACCGCCCGCGCACCCGACCAGCACGAGTCCGAGCAGGCCGACAGCACCCGCTCTGCCCCCTCGCCCCGGCCCCATCCCGCCAGTCTTTCACCCGCCTCACCCCCCCGCGCCGAGATGACGACTTCGGGCGGCGAGCCGGGCGGACACGCCGCCGAAGCCATCATCTCGGCGAGGGCTGGTGGCGGTGTAGGCGGCGGACCGGATGCCGGACGTCGCGGTGTCCGACTGGTGGGCCGATCTATGCTGCCTGCGCCGGCGGTGCGACCCGTTGCCGTGCACGCAGCACCGTCGTCAGCCCCTCGTCACCTCCTCGCCCTCCCCGGAGCTCCCGTGGCCCTGATCGTGCAGAAGTACGGCGGGTCGTCCGTCGCGGACGCCGCCGCGATCAAGCGTGTCGCGAAGCGGATCGCCGAGGCCAAGCGCGCGGGCGACGACGTCGTCGTCGTGGTGTCCGCGATGGGTGACACGACGGACGAGCTGATCGACCTCGCGAACGACATCACGCCGATGCCGCCGTCGCGCGAGATGGACATCCTGCTCACGGCGGGCGAGCGCATCTCGATGTCGCTGCTCGCGATGGCGATCGCGAACCTGGGGGTGCACGCGCAGTCGTTCACCGGCCAGCAGGCCGGCGTCATCACCGACGACGCGCACGGCCGGGCGCGGATCATCGACGTCAAGGCGAGCCGCATCCGCCAGGCGTTGGACGCCGGCAACGTGGCGATCGTCGCCGGCTTCCAGGGCGTCACCGAGCACACGAACGACGTGACGACGCTCGGCCGGGGTGGCTCGGACACCACGGCTGTCGCGATCGCCGCCGCCGTGGGCGCCGACGTCTGCGAGATCTACACCGACGTCGACGGGGTGTTCACGGCCGACCCGCGGATCGTGCCGAGCGCCCGCAAGCTCGAGCGCATCACCTACGAGGAGATGCTCGACATGGCGGCGAGCGGGGCGAAGGTGCTCATGCTGCGGTGCGTCGAGTACGCCCGCCGGAACAAGGTCGTCATCCACGTGCGTTCCTCGTTCTCGGGGCACACGGGCACGCTGGTCACCGATGAACCGGCCGACGCCGGCCGCGAGGGAGAGGGACCGATGGAGCAGCCGATCATCTCGGGCGTCGCGCACGACCGGAGCGAGGCCAAGGTCACCGTCGTCGGCGTCCCCGACGTCCCGGGCACGGCCGCGCAGATCTTCGAGGTCGTGGCGGGCGCCGGGGTCAACATCGACATGATCGTGCAGAACGTCTCGGCCGCGTCGACGGGCCTGACGGACATCTCCTTCACGCTGCCGGCCACGGACGGCCAGCGCGCGACGGCGGCGCTCGGCGCCGTCCAGGAGCAGATCGGCTTCGCGTCGCTGCAGTACGACGACACGATCGGCAAGCTGTCGCTCGTCGGGGCCGGCATGCGGTCCCACCCGGGCGTCTCCGCCAAGCTCTTCGGCGCGCTGCGCGACGCCGGCATCAACATCGAGATGATCTCGACGTCGGAGATCCGCGTCTCCGTGGTGACGCGCTCCGACCAGCTCGACGACGCGGTGCGCGCCGTGCACACCGCGTTCGACCTCGACGCCGCCGACGGCGAGGCCGTCGTCTACGGCGGGACAGGACGGTAGGGACATGAGCCAGGACCAGGCCTCGAGCCGGGCCGGCCTGCGGGTCGGCGTCGTCGGCGCGACCGGGCAGGTCGGCGCCGTGATGCGCCGTCTCCTCGACGAGCGCGACTTCCCCCTCGCGTCGATCCGCTTCTTCGCGTCCGCGCGCTCGGCCGGCACGACGCTGCCGTGGCGCGGCACCGACGTCGTCGTCGAGGACGCCGCGACCGCGGACGTCAGCGACCTCGACGTCGCCCTGTTCTCCGCCGGGGGCGCGACGTCGAAGGAGCTCGCCCCGCGCTTCGCCGCCGCGGGCGCGCTCGTCATCGACAACTCCTCGGCGTGGCGCCGCGACCCCGACGTGCCGCTCGTGGTGAGCGAGGTGAACCCGGGCGCGATCGACCACGCCGTCAAGGGCATCATCGCGAACCCCAACTGCACGACGATGGCCGCGATGCCGGCCCTCAAGCCGCTGCACGACGAGGCGGGCCTCGTGCGGCTCGTGGTCTCGACGTACCAGGCCGTCTCGGGCGGCGGGCTCAAGGGGGTCGCGGAGCTCGCGACGCAGGTGCAGGCGCTCGAGGGTGCGGACGTCGCCGGGCTCGCGCACGACGGTGGCGCCGTGGCGTTCCCGGAGCCCGGGATCTACGCGCGACCGATCGCGTTCAACGTCCTGCCGCTGGCGGGCTCCCTCGTCGACGACGGCTCGTTCGAGACCGACGAGGAGCAGAAGCTCCGCAACGAGAGCCGCAAGATCCTCGACATCCCCGACCTGCTGGTCGCCGGGACGTGCGTGCGCGTGCCCGTCTTCACCGGGCACTCGCTGTCGATCAACGCGGAGTTCGCTCGGCCGATCTCCGTCGAGCGCGCGACCGAGCTGCTCGCCGCGGCGCCGGGGGTCGAGCTGAGCGACATCCCCACCCCGCTCCAGGCCGCGGGCCAGGACCCGAGCTACGTCGGGCGCATCCGCCAGGACCAGAGCGTCGCCGACGGGCGGGGCCTGGTGCTCTTCGTCAGCAACGACAACCTGCGCAAGGGCGCGGCGCTCAACGCGGTGCAGATCGCGGAGCTCGTCGCGGCGCAGCGGCTCGCGGCGGTCTGACCTCCTCCTCGGGCCGCCCGCGGGTCAGGAGGTGCTCAGCCGCAGGAAGCCGAGCAGCGCGAGCGTCCCCATCGCGACGAACGCCCAGCCGTAGACGGGCACCGCGCCACCGGGGCCCAGGGACACGTCCTGCGGGCGCCGCGGGTCCACGTAGACCGTGACCGGGTCACCCGGCCGGGGCC
>CAUQTR010000264.1:0-3921 GCA_963521045.1 uncultured Actinotalea sp. | reverse complement strand
CCGCGTGCGCGGCACGGACTCGAGCCTGCTCGACGAGGGGGAGCGGCTGAGCACCCCCGCGGCCGGCGAGGCCGCGGCCGGGGGCGACGGCGGCGAGGTGGCACCGCCGTCGATCACGGGCAACCTGCGGGCGCTGCGCGTGCTCGTGCGCAACGCCCTCTTCCGCCGGGTCGAGCTCGTGGCGCGCGAGCGCTGGGAGGCCCTCGGCGCGCTCGGCGACGTGGACGGGGACGGCGAGCGCTGGACCGCGGACCGCTGGCGCGACGCGCTCGACCCCTACTTCGACGAGCACGACGACCTGGGGACCGGACCGGACGCCCGGGGCCCCGCCCTGCTGCTGCTCACGGAGGGTCCGAGGCGCTGGGAGGCACGCCAGCTGCTCGACGACCCGGCCGGCGACCACGACTGGCGGATCGACGCGGTGGTGGACCTGGCCGCGAGCGACGAGCGCGGCGAGGTGGCGCTGGTCGTCACGGCAGCGGGCCGGCTGTGACCTCAGGGCTCAGCAGCCGCCGCGCTCCGTCCACTCGGCGGCCGTGATCTCGTAGACGACCTCGCCCTGGTCGCTCCCGGGAAGGGGGTCGGGCCAGGCGCGCACCTCGGTGGCCACGTGCCGCATGCCCAGCGCGCGCATGACCCCCCTCGACGCCGCGTTGACCGCCATCGTCTCGGCCCGGACACGCTCGAGCCGCACCGTCGCGAAGCCGTGCTGCAGCAGGGCACGGGCGCCCTCCGTCGCGAGACCCCGCCGCCAGTGACGGCGCTCGAGACGCCAGCCGACCTCCGCCTCACGTGGCGTGGGCGTGGACGACGAGGTGTCAGCAGGGCTCAGGTCCCACCAGCCGAGGAAGTCGCCGTCACGGAACCCGACCCACCAGCCGAGCCCGAGGCCGTCGGCGATCGTGTCGGAGCACCGCGGTCCCCAGAACGAATCGACCTCGTCGGGCGTCCGGGCGCGCCCCAGGATGTGACGCATGACCTCCGGGTCCCCGTCGAGACGGCGCAGCAACGGCAGGTGCCGCGTGGTCATCGGCACGAGCTCGATGCGCGCGGTGCGCAGTGTCGGCCGGGCCATGGGCCAGTATCTCCGACGCCCGCGGGGTCACGTGGGCGGCCGCGACCGGGACGCCTGAGCTCCCCCGCCGCACGAGCACGGCTGCGCACGTCACGGCTGCTCAGGATCACTACGCTGCGGGAGTGGCCAGGAGAACCGCCCCGACCGGCACCCCCGCGCTCGTGGCGCTCGCGGCAGCGGACGTGCCGTACACCGCGCACGCGTACGAGCACGACCCCGCCGCCGACGTGGGCTACGGACTCGAGGCGGCCCAGGTCCTCGGCGTGCCACCCGAG
Organism: uncultured Actinotalea sp.; assembly: GCA_963521045.1. Lineage (GTDB taxonomy): Bacteria > Actinomycetota > Actinomycetes > Actinomycetales > Cellulomonadaceae > Actinotalea. The sequence continues at coordinate 2,571 of CAUQTR010000264.1, read as the reverse complement.
CAGGTGTTCAAGACGCTCATGACGGTCGTGGACGGCGCGCTCACGGTCGCCGTCGTGCCGGTCACCGGCACGCTGGACCTCAAGGCGCTCGCGACGGCCGTGGGGGGCAAGCGCGCCCTGATGGCCGACAAGGCGGCGGCCGAGCGGGCGACCGGCTACGTCGTCGGCGGCATCTCGCCGCTCGGGCAGAAGACCTCGCACCCGACCGTGGTCGACGAGACGGTCGAGCTGTTCGACACGGTCTTCGTCTCCGGCGGGCGGCGCGGGCTGGACGTCGAGCTCGCGCCCGCGGACCTCGTACGCCTCGCCGGCGCCGTCGTGGCCGACATCGCCCGCGACTGAGACTCAGCTCGCCTCAGCCGCCGAAGGGCTGCGTGCTCGGCACGATCTCCTTGCCGAGCGGCATGAGCGAGACCGGGATGAGCTTGAGGTTCGCGATGCCCATCGGGATGCCGATGATCGAGACGAACAGCGGGATCGCGGTGACGACGTGGCCGATCGCGAGCCAGATGCCCGCCACGATCACCCAGATGACGTTGCCCAGCGCCGACATCACACCCGCGCCGGGTCGCTCGACGACGGTCCGGCCGAACGGCCACAGCGCGTACCCGGCGATCCGGAACGAGGCGATGCCGAACGGGATCGTGACGATGAGCACGCAGCACACCACGCCCGCCGCCACGTAGCCGAGGGCCAACCAGAAGCCCGCGAAGACGAGCCAGATGATGTTCAGCAGGGTGCGCACGCCCCTACCGTCCCTCATCGCGGGCCAGGGCGGTATCCGGGAGGCCCCTGGGTGGGCCCTGAGGGCCACGTCGGCGAGCCGGTTGTCACGTCCGGGGGTCGGCGGTCGTCGATCTCATGAGGCCGCCACCCCGGCGACCGCCCTCAGGAGGACCTGTGCCACGCATCACCGCCCCCACCCGCCTCGGCCCGGCCACGCGCGTCGCCCTCGCGGTGACCCGTCGCATGTTCGGCCGCGACCTCGAGCCGCACCGCGTCCTCGCACGGCACCGCGGGGTGTTCTGGGCGACAGCGCTGCACGAGGGCCTCCTGCTGCGCCAGCGCCACCACCTACCCGTCGAGCTGCGCGACCTCGCCCAGCACCGGGTGTCCGTGGTGATCGGGTGCCCCTGGTGCATCGACTTCGGGGCGATGCTCGCACTGCGCAGCGGCCTCACCCCGGAGCGGGTCATGGCCGTCCCCGACTACGCCACCTCAACCCTCCTCACACCGCTGGAGAAGGAGGCGCTCGCCTTCGCCGACGCCGCGACGGCGACCCCGCCCACCGTGACGGACGAGCAGGTCGCATCCCTGCGTGCCCAGCTCGGGGACGCCGGGGTGGTCGAGCTCGCGCACCTCGTCGCGCTGGAGAACCAGCGCTCGCGCCTCAACCACACGCTCGGCATCACGGCGCAGGGCTTCACGGACCAGGCGGTGTGCGCGCTGCCGAGGTGACGGCACCGTCACGCACGAGCACCGGGTGCGCGGGGTCGTCGTGATCCACGAGCACGTCGGCCCGCGCCTGGGGGTCGCGCTCGGCGAGGTAGAGGCGCTGGCCGCCGACGTACCGGGCGTTGCGCGTGTCCCCCGGGTCGGCCGGGCACCCGTCGCGCGCGGACATGCGCCGGAACGTCACCGCGAAGGAGGCTCTGAGGAACACCGAGAGGTCCCACGCGTCCTCCAGCTCGGGGCGGTGGAGGAAGATTCCGTCGACCAGCACGACGCCGCCGGGCGGGACGGGCACCGGCGGCGTGTCGACGGGCCGGTCGGTGCGGTGGTCGAAGACGGCCGTCCGGACCGGACGACCCGCCCGGGCCGCGTCGACCACCTCGGCGCGGAACCTGTCGACGTCGTACGAGTCGAGGTAGAAGCCCTCGGGCGACGTCGGCCCACGCCGGTACCGGACCGCTCGCCGGTGGTGGAACCCGTCGACGCCGACCCGGACGACCGGCGTCCCGCGGCTCTCGAGCAGCGCCGCGAGCTCGTCGGCGAGGACCGTCTTGCCCGCGCCGTCGACACCGTCGACCGCGACGAGCCGGGCGCGGCGCTCGATCGCACGGTCGGCGAGCAGGGCGAGCAGGTCGGAGCGGTCCACACCGCGATCCTGCCCGCTTCGAGGCACCGACGACGTCAGCCGCAGGACAGGCCGCAGCTGCGGGACCGCAGGGCACGTCAGGCGCGGGGCGTCTCAGGCGCAGGGCTTCTCAGGCGCAGGGCTTCTCAGGCGGGCACGTGCGCGAGCTTCTCCGGGTTCCGCACGACGTCGACCCCGTGCACGAGCCCGTCAGCACCGACGCGCGGCACGACGACGGTCACGCCCGAGTCCACCCGGGCGCCGTCGGGCGCGACGAGACGCAGGACGGCGCCGGCCTCGCCGTTGACCGTCGCCACATCGAGCCGGAGCTCGGCGCCTGCCGCGAGCTCGCGCAGGCCGAGCACGAAGCGCGCGACCTTGTCCGCGCCGAGCACCGGACGCAGGGCGGCCCGCACGCGGCCGCCGCCGTCGGACCGCAGGACGACGTCGGGCGCGAGGACGGCGACGAGGGCCGCGACGTCGCCCGCGAGCGC
>CAUQTR010000263.1:0-3928 GCA_963521045.1 uncultured Actinotalea sp. | reverse complement strand
GGCGGCGTCAGCGGGATCCCCGGACGCTCGGCAGCCATGGCCCTGCTCACGAACGGCTGACCGGCCGACCGGCGGCGGACCGGAGCGCGCCACCACGGCACGGCCTCGCGTTCACCCGTTCGGCCGTGCGATGCTGCCGCACGAGCACGACGACCTGACGGACGACGACGAGGAGCACGATGGCGGACCGGTCGCCCGCCGCGGGCGTGGCCCGCCTCGGCCTCGGCCCCGGCCTGACGACGTTCCTGGTGGTGGACGTCATCCTGGTCGTCACCTTCGTCGTCCTGCTCGTCATGTCGCAGGCCGGCGGCGGCGAGCGACCCGCCGCGGAGGAGCCCGCGCCCGTCGAGACGTCCGCGCAGCCGGAGACGACCCCGGAGGCGAGCGCACCGGAGGAGCCCGAGGAGTCCGAGGCCCTGCCGGCGTTCGTGCTCCCGAGCGGCAACATCTGGTGCGCGATGTCGGACACGTCGGCCACCTGCACCATCCTCGAGTTCAGCTTCACTCCGCCTGACGTGCCCGAGGGGTGCGCCGGCACGGTCGGCAACGTGCTCACGGTCACCGCCGGCGAGGACGCCGGGTTCACGTGTCTCGAGGGCTCGGCGCCCGCGGCGCCCGCAGGCACGCCGGTGCTCGACTACGGCGGCGGCTCGACGATCGGCGAGATGACCTGCCTCAGCTCGCAGAACGGCGTCTTCTGCCGGCACAACCCGACGGGCACAGGGTTCTCGCTGGCGCGCGCCGGCGCCCAGTTCTTCTGAGCGCCGGCTCGGTCACCAGATGCGTACGCGCTCCTCGGGTGCGAGGTAGAGGGCGTCGCCCGGCTCGACCGCGAACGCCGCGTGGAACTCGTCGAGGTTGCGCACCACGCCGTTGCACCGGAACTCGCTCGGCGAGTGCGGGTCGGTCGCGAGGCGCCGCACGAGCTCCTCGTCGCGGATCTTCGTCTGCCACGCCTGGGCCCACCCGAGCAGCGCCCGCTGGACGCCCGTCAGCCCGTCGATCACGGGAGCCTCGTCGAGCGGGCGTCCCAGCGCGATCCGGTAGGCCTTGAGGGCGATCGAGAGCCCCCCGAGGTCGCCGATGTTCTCGCCGATGGTCAGCGCGCCGTTGACGAGGTGCTCGTCGGACAGCTGGGCCGGGGTCATGGCGGAGTACTGCGCGACCAGCGCGCCCGTGCGCTTCTCGAACTCGGTGCGGTCCGCCTCGGTCCACCAGTCCTCGAGCCGGCCGGTGCCGTCGTACTTGCTGCCCTGGTCGTCGAAGCCGTGGCCGATCTCGTGCCCGATCACCGCGCCGATGCCGCCGAAGTTCACCGCGTCCTCGGCGTCCGGGTCGAAGAACGGCGGCTGGAGGATCGCCGCCGGGAAGACGATCTCGTTCATCCCCGGGTTGTAGTAGGCGTTCACCGTCTGGGGCGTCATGAACCACTCGTCGCGGTCCACCGGTCGGCCGACCTTGCGCAGCTCGCGGTCCTGCTCGTACGCGTGCGAGCGCCGCACGTTGCCCACCAGGTCGTCGGCCCGCAGCTCCAGACCCTCGTACGACTTCCACCGGTCGGGGTAGCCGATCTTCGGCGTGAACGCCTCGAGCTTGGCGAGCGCCTTCGCCCGCGTCTCCTCGCCCATCCAGTCCAGCCCGGAGATGGACTCGCGGTAGGCCGCGACCAGGTGCTGGACGAGCTCGAGCATGCGGGCCTTGTGCGCGGGCGGGAAGTGCCGCTCGACGAACACCTGCCCGACGGCCTCGCCGAGCGCCCCCTCGACGAGGGAGACACCGCGCTTCCACCGCTCGCGCACCTGCGTGGTGCCGCTGAGCACCGTCCCGTAGAAGTCGAAGTTCGCCTGCACGACGGCGTCGTGGAGGTAGGGCGCCCGGGCGCTGACCAGGTGGTACCGGAACCACGCCTGCCACTGCTCGACGGGGGCTGTGGTCCAGGTCCGCGCGAAGCCCACGGCGAAGTCCGGCTCGCGGACGACGACCTGGTCGAACGCCCCCTCGGGCACCCCGAGCGCCATCGCCCACGTGCCCCAGTCGAAGCCGGGCGCCGACTCGGAGAGCTCGGCGAGCGTCATGGGGTTGTAGGTGAGGTCCGCGTCGCGGTCGCGCACCACGTCCCAGTGCGCCCCGGCCAGGGTCGTCTCGAGCTCGACGACCTGATCGGCCGCGGCGGCCGCGTCGGCGTCGGCGAGCCCCGTGAGGCCGAGCATCCGGGCGACGTGGCTGCGGTACTGCCCGCGGACGGGGGCGTACTGGTCCTCGCGGTAGTACGCCTCGTCGGGCAGGCCGAGCCCACCCTGCATGAGGTACACGACGTAGCGCTCGACGTCCTTGGCGTCGTTGTCGACCCAGAAGCCCAGCGCACCGGCGCCGCCCGTGCGCTGGAGCTCGCCGAGCAGCGTGGTCAGGCGCTCGCGGGTGGCGGCCGCGTCGATCGCGTCGAGCTCGCCCCGGATCGGCGCCAGGCCGTCGGCCTCGACCTTCTCGACGTCCATGAAGCTCGCGTAGAGGGCGCCGATCCGGGCCGCGGTGCCGTCCGCCGCGCCGCCGTCGGCGGCCCGTGCGCCGAGCTCCTCGATGATCACCCGGACCTGCTGCTCGGCCTCGTCGTGCAGCGCCCGGAACGCGCCGTCGGAGGCGCGGTCGGCGGGGATGACGTGCTCGGCGAGCCACCGGCCGTTGACGTGGCGGTACAGGTCGTCCTGAGGACGGACGTCGCGGTCGAGGGCGGCACGGTCGATGCCGCTGCGCAGGCCGGCGGGGTCCTGGAGGGTCGTCATCGCCCCAGCGTAGGCGAGCGGTCCTGGCAGGATGACGCCATGCGCATCCACATCGCCGCCGACCACGCCGGGTTCGAGCTCAAGTCGCACCTCGTCGAGCACCTGCGGGCCGGTGGGCACGACGTCGTCGACCACGGTGCCCACGCCTACGACGCGCAGGACGACTACCCGTCGTTCTGCTTCTCGGCCGGCGAGGCGGTCGTGGCGGAGCCGGGGAGCCTCGGGATCGTCATCGGTGGGTCGGGCAACGGGGAGCAGATCGCCGCGAACAAGGTCCGTGGCGTGCGCGCGGCGCTCGCGTGGAGCGCCGAGACCGCAGCCCTCGGCCGCCAGCACAACGACGCGAACGTCGTGGCGATCGGCGCTCGGCAGCACTCGGTGGACGAGTCGACCGACATCGTCGAGACCTTCCTCGCCGAGCAGTTCAGCGGCGACCCGCGCCACCAGCGCCGGATCGACCAGCTGACGGCGTACGAGTCCTGACGGCGGCGCCCCGGGCCCGTCAGAACACCCAGCCGCACACCGGGGCGACCGGCCACCCGAACGCCGTCGCCGTCGCCGTCAGCGCCCCCGGACGGTGCTCGGTGACCAGGCCGGCGCCCGCGAGACCCGCGAGCCCCGTGCCGCCGAGGTAGGCCGCGCCGAGCTCGCGCACGTCGAGAGTGAGGTCGGGTGCGTCCGACGTCGGCTCGACCTGTGCCCCGTCCGCGTCGCCCCTCAGGTGCCACCGCCCCGCGTTCGCCGTCAGGCGCGCGTCGGTGACCTCCAGCACGACGTCGACCGCGGTCGCGTAGCGCCGCGCGGCGAGCGCGGCGCGCACGTCGAGCAGGCGCACCCACACGTTGTCGACGATCCGCGGCTCGGCGGCCCGCAGGTCGACGAGGAGGTGGGTGATGGGATCGTCCGGGGCGAGGAGCCACGCCTCGGCCGTCGCCATGTGGTCGAGGTCGACGAGCACGCCCCACAGAGCGCGCGCCACCGCGGCGTCCGGCGCGACGATCTCGCGGACGCTCACCGTCCCGCGGGGCCCGGGGACCTCCCAGGCCTCCTTGCGCCGGAACATCGCGTACCCGACCGGGCGGCCGTCGCGCTCGGCGATCGCGATCCGCAGCGACTCGGCGCCGCCGCGGAACGGCTCGGGGTCCGAC
>CAUQTR010000262.1:0-3931 GCA_963521045.1 uncultured Actinotalea sp. | reverse complement strand
GGTCACGCGCCGCCCGGGGGGCGAGTGCGGTGGCGACGGCGAGGCCCGTCAGCGCGACGAGCGTGGCCAGCGCTGTGTCCGACGTGAGACCGGTGGCCCAGGTGCCCGGCGCCGTGAGGTCACCGAGCCCACCGCCGGCCTGCCACGCAACGGTCAGGGGCACGCTCAGGACGGTGGCCGCCACCGCCGCCACCAGGCCCCACCGGCGTGCGCGCTGGAGGCGACGTCGCAGCGCCGGCACGGCTCCGGGTGAGGCCCGGAGGACGAGCAGCTCGAACACCACGAGCCCCGCGACGCCGAGGACAGCCGCGTAGAGCAGGGCCTGGTCGGCGGCGTGGACCACCACCAGCGCGGTCGTCGGCTCCGGGGCGAGGCTCCCGGTGCTCGTCCCGCTCGGTGCGCCGACGGAGAAGGAGAAGGCTCCGGCGAGCGGGTGCGCGTCGAGGGAGATGACGCGCCAGCTGACGACGTAGGTGCCGTCCGCCAGTGGGCTCCCCGGCGTGATCACGACGGTGTCGTCCACGGCTGCCACGGTCGCGCCGACCGAGCTCCCGTCGCCGGTCAGGACGGTCGTCGCGCCGGGGACGGCCTGCACGGGTTCGTCGAAGGTGAGGACGAGCTCATCAGGCGCAGCGTCGACGACGCTGCCGTCCCGAGGGTCGGTGCCCACGAGGACGGCGTGCGCCGCGGCCGGGCCGCTCGCGAGGATCGCGAGTCCGAGCCCGACCGCGGCGACGCAGACGACGGCCACCACCCGACGGAACGCCGTGGGGCGGGGCACGGCGGTCTCAGCCCCGGGTGCGTCGCGTGCGCAGGAACGCCACGCCGCCGAGGAGCAGTCCGGCCGCGCCGAGCGCCACAGCGGACCACGTGGCCACCGGCGTCGCGGCGTCTGCGGTGGCGGTCGCCACTGTGCCGTCGCCCTCTGCGGTCGACGCCGCGGTCCTCGACCCGGCGGTGACCTCCCCGGTGGCATCGACGGACGCTGCCACGGCGTCCTCGTCCTGCGCATCCGCGGCCGTGACCGCGACCACGGGTGCGGGAAGGGCGAGCTGGTCGGGGTCCTGCCCGTCCTGCGGCACCTGGACCCAGGCGGTCTCACCCTCCTCGCATCCCTGGACGACGGGGAAGACCAGCGTCTCCCCGGCCGCGTCGGGGAGCTGGAGCGAGAGCACGAAGGCGTCGCGGAACCCGTCCGGCAGCGGCGCGGTGGTGGTGTAGACGACCTCCGCGACCCGTTCGGTGCGCTGTCCGCCTCGGCCGTCGTCGATCGGCTCCGGGAGAGCGGCCATGACCTTCTCCACCTCCCAGCCCGGGTTCACCGTCGGCGTCACGGTCGTGATCTGCTCGGGGACCTGGATCGAGACCCGGGTGGTGGGCGAGCCGTCGCAGCCGTGCGGGACGCCGAAGGTCAGCAGGGCGTACGCGCCGGCAGCGGTGGTGTCGGGGGTGACGGTGACGTGCGCGGACGCCGAGCCCGCGCCGACGAGGACCAGTCCGGCGGTGAGGGCGGCCGCGCCTGCGGCGCGCAGGGTGGTGCGCATGGGGATCAGTGCCTTCCGAGGAGGGGACGTGGGGCGCGGCGTCCGACGACGATCGCGACGATGCCGAGGGCGATCACCCCGAGCTCCGAGATCGCCGCCAGCCACTCCGGGATGCCCGACCAGCGGGAGTGGACCCCGAACAACCCGAGGGGCGTCGTCGCGAGGACGAACGCACCCAGCGTCGCGACGCCGAACCCGACGGCCCCGAGCAGCGGCAGCCGGTCCCGCCGCACCAGCACGAGCACGCCGAGCACGATCCCGGCGACCCCGTTGAGCAGGAACGCCGGACCGACGACGGCGACGGATCTCATGCCGGTCGCCCACAGGTCGAGGTGGACGACCGCGGAGAGCATGAGGCACGCGCACAGCAGGGCCCGCAGCAGGTCGGACGTCGCCTGCCGTCCGTGACGTGGCTCCACGGGTTCAGCCCTTCCCTGCGCGGACGTCGCCGTCGACGACGTGCACGTCGACCGTGGCCAGCGGTCTCGGAGCGGGGCCCGAGACGTTCGCGCCGGACAGGTCGAACACCGAGCCGTGGCACGGGCACACGAGGCCCCGGCCGTCACCCGTGACCGTGCAGCCCTGGTGCGTGCAGATCGCCGAGAGCGCGACGATCGTCCCCGCGGACGCCTGGGTCAGGAGGATCTCGTTCCCGTCGGCGTCCTGGACGGAGAGCGCACCCCCCTCGGGGACGTCGGAGACCTTGGCGAGCGCGCCGGAGGCGCCGCCGGCGTTCCCGCTCGGGCTGCCGCTGCTCGTCGAACCACCGCCACCCCCTCCGCAGGCGGCGAGCACTCCGACGGCGGCGGCGCCGGCGGCGACCAGTCCGGCGCGTCTGAGCACCTGCCGGCGGTCGAGGCAGCCCGCACAGCTCGGTGCGTGCTCGTGGTCGTCCGGTTCCAGCGTGGTCGAGGTCTCCAGCAGCGAGGGCATCAGGGCTCCCTGGTGGAGACCGTCGCGAAGACGACGCACATCTCGTCGCCGGTGCCGTCGCCCCACACCACGTAGCGCGGAACCTTGCTCAGCTGCGGCACCTGCTGGCGCAGCCCCGCGTCGTGCGTGCACGTCACGCGCAGCGTGTCCCCCGGATCGATGTCCACCGGCGACGGCAGCTTCACCATCCGCTGGTTGTCGAAGTCGAACTGCGGCACGTCCAGCAGGACCTGGGCGTCCGGTGTGCCGGGGTTGAGCTCGAGCTTGATGGACCGCCCGAGCATGTGCATGTGACCGAACCCGGCGAACAGGGTCGTCGCCTCCGTCATCACGTGGTCGCAGCTCTGGGTGTCGCCCGGCTTCGGCTCGCCGCCCTCGTTGCACTCCTCCACCTGCTCGTCCGCGAACCCGCCGACCTCCGGCCCGAACCGCTCCGTCACGTCGTCGACCGAGGCCTGCCGGTCACACAGCGGACCGGACTCGTCGGGGGCACAGGGCAGGTCGGTCGGAGCGCCGATCGACCACGTCTCGAGCTCGCGCGTCTGCGGCGTGCCGTCCGTCAGCCGCAGCCGCACCGCCGAGCGGTCCGAGCCGGCCGGCTCGCCGTCGGTCGTGAGCAGGCTGTAGTGCATCTGGAGGACGATCAGGCTGCCCGGCTCCAGCGTGAAGCCGGCGTCCTGGTCGAGCAGCGTCTCCGTGGCGCCCGGCGCCCAGGTGTCCACCCACGACGCGCCGGCATCGGTGCTCTCCTCGTCGTCGTCCTCCACGTCCGCACCCTCCACGCCGGTCCCGCCGAAGCACTGCCAGCCCATACCCGGCGTGTTCGCGTCGTGCTCGTGGACCGCGGCGGCGTCCTCCGGCTGCACCGCGTACACGATGCCGTGGTGGGCGACGTCCAGGTTCTCCGGCATGATCTGGGTTCCCGTGAGGAACACCGTCTCGGTCAGGCCCGGGTCGAGCACCTGGCACCGGTACTCGTCCAGGGCGCCCTCCGGGGGCGTGGGGGTGTAGGCCTCAGCCATCGCCAGCTCGACGAACCGCTCGCCGTCGCGCAGCGGCTGCGGTGGTTCCGACGACGCGTGCGCGCTGTGCGAGCCGGCCGCGGTCGGCGCGGCAGGCGCCGCCGGGCTGTTCGCCCCCGGACTGCAGGCGGCGACGGCGGCGAGCGTCGCGAGCGCCATGACGGCCGCCCCGACCTTCCGCCTCGAACCGGGTGGTGCTGTGTTGACCGCCATCACTGGCCTCCTCATCGGGCTTGCTCTACCTGGGGCCTCCTTCGTAACGAGCAAGCCTGAGACGCTCCTTAGAGCGACGTCCGGGTCGGTCGCGGAGCAGGGCGTTTCGCGCACATCCGGGGGACTGCCCCAGGTCAGGTCAGCGCCTGGCCGGCCCGACCGACACCCGCGGCCCGCGCGCCATCGCCGGCGAGCCGCTGGGGCGGGTCAGTGCGCCGC
>CAUQTR010000261.1:0-3932 GCA_963521045.1 uncultured Actinotalea sp. | reverse complement strand
GCCCTGGCCCCGCTGCGGCGCCCGATGTCTCGGCAGCCGGGGGTGGTGCCCAGGCGAGCGCCGGCCCGACGGGCGGTCCCACCGCGTCGAGCGAGGACGGACCGGTCGACGACGTCGGCGCCCGGACGGCACGGGCCGGGACGGCGACGTGGATGGTCGACCGGACCGACGCCGACGGGTCGCCCGGTCCGGGTGTGGCGGGCCCCGCGGTCCCCGTCGGCGTCCAGGGGCTCGACCGCACCACCTCCGCGGTCGGCGTGCAGCCCGCGGGGCCCGTGGGCAGCGACGTCCCGGTGCCGGACAGGGTGGACGAGGGCGACCGGCTCGTGACCCGCGGGGGAGCGATCCTGGCCGTCCTCGGCGTGGCGCTCGTGGTGCTGGTCGGTGGTGCCACGGCGAGCCGGGGCCGCGCCGGCTCCTGGGGTGGCGCCGACGGGCTGTGAGGAACCGTCGGGCCTCAGAGCTTGCGCAGCCGGACCCGTTCGACCGAGTGGTCGCGGCCCTTGCGGAGCACGAGGGTCGCCCGACCGCGCGTGGGCAGGATGTTCTGCTCGAGGTTGGGCGCGTTGATGGAGTCCCAGATCTGCTCGGCACGCGCGACCGCCTCGTCGTCGGTCAACGACGCGAAGCGGTGGAAGAAGGACTCGGGGTTCGCGAACGCCGTCTGCCGCAGGCGCAGGAACCGGTCGACGTACCACTGCCGCACGTCGGCCGTGCGCGCGTCGACGTAGATGGAGAAGTCGAAGAAGTCGCTCACCGTGATGCTCGTGCCGCCGGCTGTGGCCGCGCGCGCCGGCTGCAGCACGTTGAGGCCCTCGACGATGAGTACGTCCGGCCGCCGGACGACCACGTGCTCGCCCGGGACGATGTCGTAGGACAGGTGCGAGTACACCGGCGCGCGGACCTCGGGCCTCCCCGCCTTGACGGCCGCGATGAACCGCAGGAGGGCGCGGCGGTCGTAGGACTCCGGAAAGCCCTTGCGCTCCATCAGGCCGCGGCGCTCGAGCTCGCGGTTCGGGTGCAGGAAGCCGTCGGTCGTGACGAGCTCGACGTGCGGCGTCTCCGGCCAGCGCGCCATGAGCTCGCGCAGCACGCGGGCCGTCGTGGACTTGCCGACGGCCACCGAGCCGGCGACGCCGATGACGTACGGCGTGCGGGCGGGCGCCTCGCGGAGGAACGTCGTCGACGCGGCGTGCAGGGCCGTGGTGGCGTTGACGTAGAGCGTCAGCAGGCGCGAGAGCGGGCGGTAGACGGCGTCGACCTCCGCGAGGTCGATCGGGTCACCGAGCCCCCGCAGGCGCGCGACGTCGTCGTCCGTCAGAGGCAGTGGGGTCGATGCGGAGAGGCGGCTCCACGCCCCGCGGTCGAGCTCCACGTAGGGCGTGGACGGGGCCAGCTCTGCGGGTGCCACACGAGCAGTCTGCCGGATCGCGCGCGCCGTGGTGGCGCCTCACGCGGGACGACGGCGCGGCGCGGGTCGAGGGACGGTGGGGGCGGGAGGGCGCTCCCGCCCCCGTAGAATCGCGGCCATGTGCGGAATCGTGGGATACGTCGGAGCGCAGCAGGCCAACGGACGTCCGCTGGACGTCGTCATGGGCGGCCTCGCGCGCCTGGAGTACCGGGGCTACGACTCGGCGGGCGTCGCCCTCGTGACCCAGGGGCAGGGCCTGGCGACCGCGAAGAAGGCCGGCAAGCTCGTGAACCTGACCCAGGAGCTCGAGGCCAACCCCCTGCCGGCGGCGACGGCGGGGATCGGGCACACGCGGTGGGCGACGCACGGGGCGCCGAACGACGTCAACGCGCACCCTCACGTCTCGGCGGACGGCTCGATCGCCGTGATCCACAACGGCATCGTCGAGAACTTCGCGACGCTGCGCGCCGAGCTCGAGGCGACCGGTCTGCGGATGCGGAGCGAGACCGACACCGAGGTCGTCGCGCACCTGCTCGGGCGCGCCTACACCGAGACGCAGGACCTGAGCGAGGCGATGCGCACGGTCGCCCGCCGGCTCCACGGCACGTTCACCCTCCTGGCCGTGCACGCGGACGCCCCCGACGTCGTCGTCGGCACGCGGCACGACTCCCCCCTCGTCGTCGGGCTGGGTGAGGGGGAGAACTTCCTCGGCTCCGACGTGGCCGCGTTCATCGCGCACACGCGCGAGGCGATGGAGCTCGGGCAGGACCAGGTCGTCACCATCACACCCGACAGCGTGTCGGTCGTCGACTTCGAGGGCGCGCCCGTCGAGCCGCGCCGGTTCACGGTGGACTGGGACGCGGCGGCGGCGGAGAAGGGCGGCTTCGCGTCCTTCATGGACAAGGAGATCCACGACCAGCCGCACGCGATCGCGGACACGCTGCTGGGACGCACGGACACGCACGGTCGGCTCACCCTCGACGAGATCCGGGTGGACGAGGCCGTGCTGCGCCAGGTCGACAAGATCGTCGTCATCGCGTGCGGGACGGCGGCCTACGCCGGCCAGGTCGCGAAGTACGCGATCGAGCACTGGTGCCGCATCCCGGTGGAGGTCGAGCTCGCGCACGAGTTCCGCTACCGGGACCCGGTGGTGAACTCCAAGACGCTCGTCGTCGCGGTCTCGCAGTCCGGCGAGACGATGGACACCCTCATGGCGGTGCGCCACGCGCGCGAGCAGGGCGCCATGGTGCTGGCGATCGTCAACACGCACGGCTCGACGATCCCGCGCGAGTCCGACGCCGTGCTCTACACGCACGCGGGGCCCGAGGTCGCGGTCGCCTCGACCAAGGCCTTCCTCGCCCAGATCACCGCCGCGTACCTGCTCGGTCTGTACCTGGCCCAGCTGCGGGGCACCAAGTTCCCGGACGAGATCGCCGAGACCCTCGCCGACCTGCGTGCCATCCCGGACAAGGTCCAGGCAGTCCTCGACGGCGCGGAGCACGTGCGGGCGACGGCCCGGTCGATGGCCGACGCGACGTCCGTCCTGTTCCTGGGGCGGCACGTCGGCTTCCCGGTGGCGATGGAGGGCGCTCTCAAGCTCAAGGAGCTCGCCTACATCCATGCCGAGGGCTTCGCGGCCGGTGAGCTCAAGCACGGGCCGATCGCGCTCATCGAGGCGGGGCAGCCCGTGTTCATCATCGTCCCGTCCCCGCGCGGCCGGGACTCGCTGCACAGCAAGGTGATCTCGAACATCCAGGAGATCCGCGCGCGCGGGGCCCGCACGCTGGTCATCGCCGAGGAGGGCGACACGGACGTGCTGCCCTTCGCCGACGAGGTCTTCTACGTGCCGCGCACCCCCGTGCTGCTCGCGCCCCTGGTCTCGGTCGTCCCGCTGCAGATCTTCGCGTGCGAGCTCGCGACCGCGAAGGGGCTCGACGTCGACCAGCCGCGCAACCTGGCGAAGTCCGTCACGGTCGAGTGAGCCGGCGCGCGTGACCGCGGCGCGGCCGGGAGCAGTGGCGTGATCGTCGGGGTCGGGATCGACGTCGTCGACGTCGCGCGGTTCATGGCGACGCTCGAGCGGGCGCCGGGCCTGCGCGAGAAGCTCTTCACGCCGGAGGAGCGGGACCTGCCGGCGTCGTCGCTCGCGGCGCGGTTCGCGGCCAAGGAGGCGATCGCCAAGGCCCTCGGCGCGCCCGGGAACATGAGCTGGCAGGACGCCACCGTCCGACGGGTGCTGGGCGGACCGCCCGAGGTCGAGATCACCGGTACGGTCCAGGCGCGCGCGACGGAGCTCGGCATCGACCGCTTCCACCTGTCGCTCTCCCACGACGCAGGCATCGCGTCGGCCGTCGCGATCGCGGAGCGCGACCCGGCCTGAACCCCCGTCCCGTCACGCGGGACCCGCGGCCCTCCCCAGCGCGGAGCGCCCGGCCCCGACACCCCCGCGCGGGGCGGCCCCACCCGCCGCCCACGGGGGCCGGCGCGCCGCGGCGGGCGCGGAGAAACCAAACCCAGCCCC
>CAUQTR010000260.1:0-3972 GCA_963521045.1 uncultured Actinotalea sp. | reverse complement strand
AGCGCGCGGCGGCCCACCTGGGGGTCGCGACGCTGCGCGAGGTGGACGACCTCGACGGTGGCCTCGGGACGGCCCTCGCGTCGCTCGCCGACCTCCCGGACGCCGACGTCGTGCGCCGCCGGGTGCGCCACGTCGTGACGGAGATCGAGCGGGTGCGCGAGGTCGAGCGGCTCATGGACGCCGGCGACGTCGGGGCGCTGGGCCCGGTGCTCAGCGCGGGGCACGCGTCCCTGCGCGACGACTACGAGGTGAGCTGCCGCGAGCTGGACGTCGCCGTGGACGCCGCCGTCGCCGCCGGCGCGCTCGGCGGCCGCATGACGGGTGGCGGGTTCGGTGGCTCCGCCATCGCGCTCGTACGCGCCGCGGAGGTCGAGGCCGTGGCCGACGCCGTCGCGCTCGCCTTCCACCGCGACGGCCTCACGGCGCCGATGTTCCTCGTCGCGACGGCCGCGGGTCCGGCCGCGCGCTCCTGACCTCGCGCACTCCTGACCCCGCGCACTCCTGACCCCGCGCACTCCTGACCCCGCGCACTCCTGACCCCGCGCACTCGTCACCCGGCGCGGCCGGGGCCGGCTCGGCCCCGGTCGGGGGCACATCCGACCGAGGGCGGACGGACGTCGGGCGCGAGTGCTACCGCGGGCAGCGCTGATCATCCGTACGCCCCATCCGGCGGCGCCGCAGGTCGCCCCTGAGGGCGATCTGCGGCGCACGGCTGCCTCGTTACGTTCGATGCGATCGCCCGACCGCATCTCGAGAGGCCTTGTCATGACGTCCACCATCCTGCGCGCGACTGCCACCGGTGCCGCACTCGTGCTCGCACTGACCGCCTGCGGCGGCGGCTCTGCCGGCGGAGGTGGCGATGCCGGCTCCGGTGGCTCGTCCGACGACCTGCCGGTCGGCGCCATCGACGCGCTGTACGAGGAGGTCTACGGGGGCGAGGCGAACGACCGCGCCGCCCAGGAGTCGATGCGCGTCGAGGAGCTCGTGGCCGCCTGCATGGCCGAGCAGGGCTTCGACTACACGCCGGTCGACTGGACGGGGTCCGGCACCTCGTCCGAGGGGCCCGAGGAGGAGTGGGGGACGCTCGAGTTCGCCGAGAAGTGGGGCTACGGCGCCACCACGGACCCGTGGCAGTCCGACACGGCCCCCGGCCAGGAGGTCGTCGACCCCAACCAGGCGGTCGTGGAGGCCCTGTCCGAGTCCGAGCGCGCCGCGTACGAGGAGGCCCTCTACGGGCCGCCGCTGCCGGAGGACACCGACCCCGAGACGTACGAGTACGACTGGCGCACGGCCGGCTGCAGCGGGAGCGCCCAGCACGAGGTGTACGAGGTGAGCACCGGGATGGACGAGGCGCAGTTCGAGGCGCTCCAGGAGGACCTGGTGCTCATGGACGAGTCCATCCGGACCGACCCACGGCTCGCGGAGGTCTACGCCGCGTGGGCGTCGTGCATGGCGGACGCCGGCTACGACGGACTCGCCACGCCCGATGACGCCGAGAGCCTCATCTGGGACCAGGTGAGCGCGGTCTACGAGGAGGTCGACGCCGCTGCCCCGCTCGGCGAGGAGGCGACTGCGGAGGAGTACGAGGCCCAGGAGGCGGACGTGGCGGCCCGCCTCGCCGAGCTCACCGACGAGGAGATCGGGACCGCCGTCGCGGACCACACCTGCCGCGAGGAGACCGACCTGGCGCGCACGCAGGCCGAGGTCGACGTGGAGTACCAGCAGGAGTTCTACGACGCCCATCAGCAGGAGCTGGACGCCTGGCGCGACGCGGTCGTCCAGGGCGACGCGTGATCGCAGCCCGAACCCAACGAATCCGGGCTCTCGTGCGTCTGAGTAGTCGGGGGGGACGTGCGGCCGCAGGGGGGTCGCTCATCCGGTCGTCCGACACCGGCGTGTCGGAGGTCATCCCGCAGGACGATCTGCGGTGCACGCACCCCTCGGTACGTTCGCACCGAACCGCCCTGACCGCATCTCGAGAGGCTCTGTCATGACGTCTACGACCCTGCGCACGGCTGCCGCCGCCACCGGCGCCGCGCTGGTTTTCACGCTCACCGCGTGCGGCGGCGGTTCCGGTGGCGACCGCGGCGACGGCGGCACCGACAAGGGCTCCGACGACCTCCCCCAGGGCGCGATCGACGCGATGTTCGAGGAGCTGTACGGGGAGGGCAACGCGGAGCAGTCCAACGAGGACAGCATGAAGGTCGAGGAGCTCACGGCCGCGTGCATGGCCGAGCAGGGCTTCCAGTACACGCCGGTCGACTGGTCCCAGCAGGGGTCCATGCGGGCGTCCGAGGGCCCCGAGGAGGAGTGGGGCACGCTCGAGTTCGCGAAGAAGTGGGGCTACGGAGCGACCACGAACCCGTGGGGTGGCGGAGAGGACGTCGCTCCCGAGGACGAGTTCGTCGACCCCAACCAGGCGGCCGTCGAGGCGATGTCCGAGACGGAGCAGACGGCCTACTACGAGGCGCTGTACGGCCCGCCGCCCGCCGAGGGCGAGGAGGGCGAGATGGCCGAGTACAACTGGGAGACCGCGGGCTGCTCCGGCTCCGCCTCGCACCAGGTGTACGAGGTCGACAAGGGCATGATCGGTGAGGAGTTCGCGGCCCTCCAGGAAGAGATGGAGGTCATGTGGCGGTCCGTCGAGGAGGACCCGCGGCTCGCCGAGCTCCACGCCGAGTGGGCCTCCTGCATGGCCGACGCCGGCTACGACGGCCTCGCCGTGCCGATGGATGCGGAGAACCTCATCTACGACAAGACCAACGCCATCTACGACGAGGTCTTCGCGGCAGCCCCCCTCGACGAGAACTCCACCGAGGAGGACTTCCAGGCGCAGCAGGACGAGATCGAGGCACGGCTCGCGGAGATCACCGAGGAGGAGATCACGACCGCGGTCGCCGACTACACGTGCCGCGAGGAGGTCGACCTGACCCGCACCCAGGCCGAGATCAGCGTCGAGAGGCAGCAGGAGTTCTACGACGACCACAAGACCGAGCTCGAGGCCTGGCGCGACGCCATGGCGCAGGCCCAGGGCTGACGAGCCGCGGCCCGGCGGACCAGACGCCGCCGGCCGCACGTAGCGGGGGGCGGCACCCGAGGGGGTTCGGGTGTCGCCCCCCGAGCGGGACGCACGGCGTCCCGGACGGCCGCAGGAGCGGTCACGACCATGCGCGCGCAGCCGCGCCGACGAGGGGGCAGGACGTCATGGCAGCACCGAAGTTCAGGGGGTTCCGCGGGCTCAGCGGGTCGACCCGCACCATCTGGATCATGGCGCTGACGGCGGTGATCAGCCTGGGTGCCGGGCTCGGCCTCAGCCGGCTCATCGTCTCGCCGGCGGACGCCGCCGCGAACGCCGCGCCGCCCGAGGCCGGGCCGATCACGGTGCCGGTGGAGCTGCGCTCCCTGGCCAACGACATCGTGCTCCGCGGTGACGCCGTCTACGAGGACCCGGCCGAGGTGGTCGTGGAGACGGGCGACCTGGGCGGTCCGGCCGTCGTGACGGGGCACGTGCCCGAGGTCGGTGCCACGCTCGACGCCGGCACCGTCGTGCTCGAGGTCGCGGGGCGGCCGGTCATCCTCCTACCCGGCGACCTCCCGGTCTACCGGACGCTGCGGGTCGGCGTCGCGGGCCCCGACGTCCTCCAGCTCAAGGCGGCGCTCGTCGCGCTCGGCATCGACGCGGGCGACCCGGCGTCGCCGGCGTACGACGCCGCCACGGCGCGCGGCGTCGAGGCGCTCTACGCCCGCGTCGGGTACGAGGTGCCGACCGCCGGCGAGGACGCGGACATGATGGTGCAGTCGGCGCGCGACGCCGTCCGCGGCGCCGAGGAGCAGGTGGCCTCCGCCCAGCGCGCGCTCGCCACCGTCCGTGCCGGCAAGCCCGGTTCCGAGATCCTGCGCCTCCAGGCGGACGTGAACTCCGCCCAGGCCGAGCTCGACGCGGCGCGCGCCGCGTGCAACGCGCCGCCGGAC
>CAUQTR010000259.1:0-3977 GCA_963521045.1 uncultured Actinotalea sp. | reverse complement strand
GCGCTCGTGCGTGCGGGGCCGCTCGCCGCCCGCCCGCGGCGCCCCGGTTCCGGGTGGACCACCGGTCAGTCCCGCACGACCCCGCCGTGACCGGCCATCTGCTGGAGCCGCGCGATGCGCTCGGCCATGGGCGGGTGGGTCGCGAACAGGTTGGCCATGCCGCCCCCGCGGAACGGGTGGGCGATCATCAGGTGCGACACGTCGACCAGGTCGCGGCTGGCCGGCAGCGGCGCGCGCTGCGTCCCCCGCTCGAGCTTGGCCAGCGCCGAGGCCAGAGCCATGGGGTCGCCCGTGAGGCGTGCGCCGTCCTCGTCCGCGTCGTACTCGCGGGTCCGGCTGATGGCGAGCTGGACGAGCATCGCCGCCACAGGCGCGAGCAGGACCATCGCGAGCATGGCCAGGGGGTTGCCCCCGCGGTCGCGGTCGCCGCCGAAGAACATGAGGAACTGGGCGACCGAGGTGATCATCCCGGCGAAGGCGGCAGCGACGGAGGACGTGAGGATGTCGCGGTTGTAGACGTGCATGAGCTCGTGGCCGAGGACGCCGCGCAGCTCACGCTCGTCCAGCAGGGCCAGGACGCCCTCGGTGCAGCACACGGCGGCGTTGCGCGGGTTGCGGCCGGTCGCGAAGGCGTTGGGCGCCGCGGTGGGCGAGACGTACAGGCGGGGCATGGGCTGGCGGGCCTGCGTCGAGAGCTCCCGCACGATGCGGTACATCGCGGGCTGCTCGATCTCGCTGACGGGCCGGGCGTGCATCGCCCGGATCGCGATCCTGTCCGAGTTCCAGTACCCCCACGCGGTGCCGACCAGGCCGATGCCCGCGAAGAGGAACAGGTACTGCCCGCGTCCGACCACGCTGCCGAGCCCCAGCATCACGGCCCACAGGACGGCGAACAGCGCGGCGGTCTTGAGCCCGTTCCAGTGCCGTCGTCCCACGTGACCCCGTCCCGTCGCCCCTGACCCGCCTGCGGCCTCGTCGTCAGGATGCCCGAGGACAGGCTGCTCTGCCTGGGACAACGTCCGGGGGGCACCCCCCGTTCCCCGCTCGCGGGGCACCCCGCGTGCAGCGAACGGACCGCGGCGGGGTCAGGCCTCGCCGCGGATGACCGCCAGCATGTCCTCGCGCGGGACGACCTTGATCCGCTGGCGGCCGTGCGGCTCGCCGAGTGACTGCTCGTACGCGTCGAGGAGCATCCACCCGGACCACTCGACGTGGCCGACGCCACGATCGGCGAGGAACGCGGTCACGGCCCCGGGCTCGGGCTCGACCGCGCGCGGCAGGCTCTCGACGTCGGAGACCAGGTGCTTGATCGTCTCGGTCGCGTCCGACTTCGTGTGACCGATGAGGCCGACGGGCCCTCGCTTGATCCAGCCGGTCGTGTAGACACCGGGGACGTGCTCCCCGTCCGCCTCGACGACGCGCCCCTCACGGTTGGGGACCACCCCGGCGACCTCGTCGAAGGGCAGCCCGGGCAGGGGCGAGCCGAAGTAGCCGACGGCCCGGTAGACCGCCTCGACGGGCCAGTCGTGGAGCTGACCGGTACCCGCGACGGAGCCGTCGCCGGTGAGCACCGTGCGCTCGGTCCGCAGGCCCGTGACACGGTCCTCGCCGAGCACCGCGACGGGCTTGTGCAGGAAGTGCAGGTGGATGCGGCGGCTCGCCGTGAGCTCCTCCGGCTCCTTGAGGGTCCAGTCGGTGAGGGTCTTGACGACCTGCTTCGTCTGGTTGGACGAGTGGATCGCCGCCATCGAGCCCTCGTCGAAGTCGAAGTCCTCCGGGTAGACGATGACGTCCACGTCGGGCACGTGGCCGAGCTCACGCAGCTCGAGCGGGCTGAACTTCACCTGCGCCGGACCGCGCCGCGCGAAGACGTGCACGTCCGTCACCGGGCTCGCGAGGAGGCCCTGGTGGACGTTGTCCGGGATCTCCGTGGGCAGCAGGTCCTCGGGGTGCTTGGCGAGGATGCGGGCGACATCGAGCGCGACGTTGCCGGCCCCGATGACGGCGACCGTCCGTGCCTCGAGCGGCCAGGTGCGAGGCACGTCGGGGTGCCCGTCGTACCAGGAGACGAAGTCCGCGGCACCGTAGGAGCCCGGCAGGTCGACGCCGGGGATCGGCAGCTCGGCGTCCCGGATCGCTCCGGTGGAGAAGATGACGGCGTCGTAGAACCGCCGCAGGTCGTCCAGGTCCAGGTCCGTGCCGAAGTCGACGTTGCTCAGCAGCCGGATGTCGCCGCGGTCGAGGATCTTGTGCAGCGCGACGATGATCTGCTTGATCCGCGGATGGTCGGGCGCGACGCCGTAGCGGACCAGTCCGAAGGGGGCGGGCAGGCGCTCGAAGAGGTCGATCGAGACCTCGAGGCCGGACTTGGACAGGATGTCGGCGGCGTAGATGCCGGCCGGTCCCGCGCCGACGACGGCCACGCGCAGGGGACGGGTGCTGCTCACTGGCTCCGAGTGCCTTCCGGTGGGGGGCGGCGGGGCACCGGTCGCACGGCGACGGCGCGCCACACCAGGACGCTCGGGCCAGTGTAGGCGGGCGTTAGGTTGACCCGGTGCGCGTGCCCGGGGACCAGCCGACCGTCCCGCTGGACCGCCGGGGGCTCGTCCTCGGGCTGAGCGCGTACCTGCTCTGGGGCTTCCTGCCGCTGTACTTCCCGCTGCTCGCGCCCGCCGGGCCGGTCGAGATCATCGCCCACCGCGTCGTGTGGTCCCTGCTGTTCTGCCTGGTGCTGCTGCCCGTGACGGGCGGCTGGGCGGCGTTCACGGGCGCGCTGCGGGACCGCAGCATGCTCGGCACGCTCGCCGCTGCCGGTGCGCTGGTGGCCCTCAACTGGCTGGTGTTCGTCCACGGCGTGCTCACGGGCCACACGGTCGACACGGCCCTGGGCTACTACATCAACCCCCTCGTCACGGTCGCGCTCGCCGTCGTCGTGCTCGGCGAGCGCCTGCGGCGCGCGCAGTGGGTGGCCCTGGTCATCGGCGCCGCGGCCGTGGTCGTGATCACGCTCGGCGTCGGCCGGCTGCCCTGGATCGCCCTCGCGCTGGCGGGCACGTTCGGTCTCTACGGGCTCATCAAGAACCGGGTCGGCCGGACGGTTCCCGCCGTCGTGAGCCTCGCCGTCGAGACGGCGGTCCTGACGCCCGTCGCGCTCGCCTACCTGGGCTGGCTCGCCACGAGCGGCACGGCGGCATTCGGTGCCCACGGCGCGGGCCACGCCACCGCGCTGGTGGCCGCGGGCGTCATCACCGCCGTGCCCCTGCTCCTCTTCGGCAGCGCGGCACGCCGCCTGCCGCTGAGCGTGGTCGGCATGCTCCAGTACCTGGCGCCGACGCTGCAGTTCCTCGTCGGCGTGGTGGTGTTCGGCGAGGAGATGCCGCTCGCGCGGTGGGTGGGGTTCGGCCTCGTGTGGCTCGCCCTCGTCGTGCTCACCACGGACGGGCTGCGCAGCGCGGGGGCCTTCAGCCGGCGACGGTGAGCCAGAAGTCCCCGAAGGCGATCGAGGCGCGGTCGGGGACGCGCACCTTCTGCTCGGGCGCGCAGAGGATCTGCTGACCGTCGCCGAGCGTCACCACGGTGCCGTTCGTCGAGTTGCGGTCGCGCAGCCACACGCCGTCGGCGTCCACCCCCAGGACGAGGTGCGTCTTGGACACGGAGCGGCCCGGGTCGGGCACGGCCAGCAGCTGGTCCGGGGCCGGCTCGCCGTCGCGCGGAGCGGGGTTGCGGCCGACGAGGGCGATGCCCTCGAGCGTCAGGGTGCGGCCGTCCCACAGCTGGAGGGTCGCGCGCCGGCCCCCCGCGGCACGGCCGGCCTGCGCGACCTCGGGCACGGACAGCCGGCTGGCGTGACCGAGGCGCGTGCGCTCGACGTCGTCGTCCAGCGGAGGCAGGGACGGCAGCGGCGGGGTGCGCGGGTCGTGCGGGGTCACCCCAGCAGCATCGACCGCCGGGCGCGCCGGCGCCACCTCCACCGGTGC
>CAUQTR010000258.1:0-3985 GCA_963521045.1 uncultured Actinotalea sp. | reverse complement strand
GCCTGGTCCCGCGGACCGAAGACGGGCTGGCCGCTCTCGTCGAGCACGAGGCGCCCGCGCGGCGGTGCGTTGTGCCCGCCGGCGACGGAGCCCTCGACGACGAAGCCGTCCGGCCGCGTGGCGTCCTCGCGGGCCAGGTAGGCGGCCAGGGCGTGCGCGGAGATGATGGCCAGGAGCTGCGGTCGGCGCAGCGGCGCCAGGTCGGGTCCGGTGACCGCACGCGGGTCGAGGCCGACGGTGTACCGGCTCGACGCGCCGTCGACGTGCACGTCGATGCGCGCCGGCTCGTGCCGGGCGAGGTGGTCGAGGACGCCGGGGATCTGCCCGGGGATGCCGGCGCCGACCAGCACGGCGTCCACGCCCGCGAGCATCGCGCCGTAGAGCGTGCTCGGCGTCGCGAGCTGGATCTTCTCCAGGACGTTGATGCCGACCCGGCCGTCGTGGCCCTCCTTGGCGAGCCACACCTCGGCGAAGGCCGCGACCACGGAGAGCTCGAGCGCGGCGGCGCTCGGCCGCAGGTTGAGCTTGGGCACCGGGCGGTAGGGGCGCCCGTCGGGCCGGCCCGTTGCCGAGAAGAAGCGCTCGAGCACGCGCTCGGCGACGTCCGGGGCGGGGAAGTGGGCGAGCGCGCGGCGGACGTGGCCACCCGGGTCGCCGTCCTGCAGGCGCCGGGCCTGCACGACGTCGAGCGCGGTGCCGGAGACGACACCGAGCTGGCCGGTCGTGGCCACGGCGCGCGCGAGCCGCCAGGAGGAGACCGCGACGCCCATCCCGCCCTGGATGATGCGCGGCAGGTCCGTGGGCCTCGGCGGCGCGCCGTCCGAGGCCCCAGGCGGTGTCGCGTCCACTGCTGCCTCCAGAAACCTACGGGACCGTAACCTACGGTCGGGTAAGTCTCCGGGGCGGATCGGTGGCGTCGTGGGCCGTTGGTCCCTTCTGCACGGCGGGCGCCGTCACAGATTAGTGGCGTCACAGACCCATCGCGTGCGCCCCACCGTCGACGTGCACGATCTCGCCCGTCGTCGCCGGGAACCAGTCGGAGAGCAGGGCGACGACGGCGCGGGCCGTGGGCACCGCGTCCCGGACGTCCCAGCCGAGCGGCGCGCGCGCGTCCCACCCGCCCTCGATCGTCTCGAACCCCGGGATCGAGGTGGCGGCCGTCGTCTTCACCGGGCCGGCGGCCACGAGGTTGACCCGGATGCCACGCGGGCCGAGGTCCCGGGCCAGGTAGCGCGACGTCGCCTCGAACGCTGCCTTCGCGACGCCCATCCAGTCGTAGACGGGCCACGCGAAGCGTGCGTCGAACGTGAGACCGACGACCGACGACCCGGCGCCGAGGAGCGGCGAGGCGGCGACCGCCAGGGCCTGGAGCGAGTACGCGGAGACGTGCAGCGCGGTGGCGACGTCCGGCCACTGAGCCTCGAGGAACCGGCCGCCGAGCACGGCCTGGGGCGCGAAGCCGATCGAGTGGACGACGCCGTCGAGGTGGTCCGCGTGCTCACCCACGCGCGACGCGAGCGCGGCGAGGTCCTCGGGCGAGGTGACGTCGAGCTCGACCACGGGCGCGGGCTCGGGCAGGCGCCGGGCGATCACCTGCGTGAGCCGCAGCTGGCGACCGAAGGACGTCAGGACCACGCGGGCGCCCTGCTCCTGCGCCAGCCGCGCCGCGTGGAAGGCGATCGAGCCCTCCGTCAGCACGCCGGTCACGAGCACGGTCTTGCTGTCGAGCAGGCCCATGAGGACTCCGTCCCGGTCGGGGCGCACGGCAGTCGTGGCCGCCCGTGAGGCTAGTCGAGCCCTGCCGCGACGCGCGGGACGCAAGGCCTTGCGGCCCGCGCCGGCGAGCGGCTAGCGAGCGCGGCCCACGGGGGGCGGGCTCACGAGTAGTCCGCCCAGACCCGCTGCGACCCGCCGTCCACCGTCATCCGGCCGCCGTACGGGAGGACCCACTGCGGGCGGGTGTGACCGAACGGCACCCCGACGACGACGACCGCGCCCGGGTTGTACCGGCCCACCGTCTCGATCACCACGTCGCGCTGCGCTGCCCGGTGCGCGGCGCGCTGCTCCGCCGGGGGACGTCGCTCGAGGTCGGAGGCCGGCGGGCGGGCGACGAGGACGGCGTCGACCGCGGCGAGCAGGCCGCGCTCCCCGAGCGCACGCACGATCCACCCGACCTCGCGGGCGCCGACGAGCTCCTCGGACGTCTCGAGCAGCAGGACGCCGCCCGCCAGCACCGCCGGGTCGGCGGGGAAGCGCCCGGCCGCGAGCACCCACTGGAGCACCTCCAGGCAGCCGCCCCACGTGCGGCCCGTGACCGACCGGGCCGGGCCGGCCCAGGTCCACGGCTCGGTGGGCTCGCGCTCGCCGTGCTCCGTCAGGGCGCGCGGGTCGAGCCAGTCGTGGCCGACGTCCTCGGACTCGCCGGGCTCGACGACCTCGACCGTGCCGCCGTCGAGCAGCGCCGCGCGGAGCGAGGTCGCGTGCACGTGGTCGACCGCCGGCCCGGGGCCCAGGTGCACCTGCGTCGAGCCGCCGTGGAAGCCCGCGACGCCGTGGGTCCAGAGCCAGCTGAGGATGTTCGTGTTGTCGCTGTAGCCGAGGAACGGCTTGGGGTCGGCGCGCACGAGCGCCGGGTCGAGGTGCGGCACGACCGTGATCTGGTCCTCACCGCCCACGGTGGCGAGGACGGCACGGATCTGCGGGTCGGCGAACGCGGCGTTCAGGTCGCGCGCCCGGTCCCGCGCCGACGCCCCGAGGAGCCGCGTCGTCGGGTACTCGACGGGCACCAGACCCGTCAGCTCGCTCAGGCGCCGCATCGCCTGCTCGTGCACCGCGGGTGCGAGTCCCGGCGCGGCGAAGCTCGGCGACACCACGGCGACCCGGTCGCCGGGCGCGGCCTTGGGCGGGTGGACGAGGTCGCGCGTGGGGAAGGTGATCACGGGGCCCATCCAACCGGGTGACGGTGCCGGACGTCGTGACTGCCGTCGGCGGACGGGCGTCCGCGCGCGTCTCGTCGCCTGGCGCGGTGTCGACCCCGACCGCGTGGACGCCCCACGCGTCGAGCTCGGCACCGACCGGATGCTGGCCTGGGGCACCAGCTGCGCCGCCGACCGCACGGCCGCCGCCTGGGACCCTCAGCAGGTCAGCCGGCCGGGTGGTCGTGCCGGTGGTGGGAGTCCGGGTAGTGCGCATGCGTGTGGGTCAGCTCCGCGTGGCGGTGCGGGTGCCGGTGGCCGCGCGGCGGGACGGGCTCGTCGTGCGCGTGGTCGTGCTGGTGGTGCTCGTCGTGCACGTGCCAGTGGTCGTGCGCCGTGGCCGCGTGCGTGTGCTCGTGCGCGTGGCTCTCGCTGAGGTGCAGCCAGGTGCCGACCCCCATGAGGGCCGCGGCGACGACGAGCGGCCAGGTCAGCGGCTCGCCGAGCACGAGGGCGAGCACCGCGCCGAAGAACGGGGCGACCGAGAAGTAGGCGCCCGCACGCGCCGTGCCGACGTGCCGCAACCCGACGATGAAGAGGACGAGGCTGACACCGTACGCGACGAACCCGACCGACATCGCCGCCGCGACGCTCCCCGCACCCGGCAGCCGAGCCCCCACGACCAGGGCGAGCACGAGGTTGACGGACCCGGCGACGCCGCCCTTGACCGCCGCGAGCCAGGCGGCGTCGTGCAGGGAGATCTTCCGCGTGAGGTTGTTGTCGAGGCCCCAGCACAGGCATGCGCCCAGGATCGCGAGCGCCGGCCACGGGCTGCCGAGCTCGGCACCCGTCGGGACGCTGAGCACGACGGCGCCGGCGACGATGGCGACCATGCCGAGCAGCACCCGTCGGTCGACGTTCTCGCGGAAGACGACCCACGCGAGCACGGCGGTGAGGACGCCCTCGGCGTTGAGCAGCAGCGACGCCCCCGACGCCGGCATGCTCACGAGCCCGACCATGAGCAGCCCGGGCGCGCTCGCGCCGCCCGCGGCCACGGCGCCGACCAGGGG